>CAXGCE010000244.1:0-4255 GCA_964007795.1 uncultured Alphaproteobacteria bacterium
ACAGTTGATAAATACCGGCAACACCAGCGCCGACAATGATCACCTCATGCTGCAGGGTCGCATCTTCCATTATTTTAACCATAAGGGGATATTAACAGGCCAAATGTTCGCCTACCATAAAGTAGAAAAATGTGTCTCAGGTTGGTCGGAAGCTACATCATGATCTGACCGTCGTCGATGGGGATTAGAGCGCCTGTCATGTAATCGGATTTACCCGATGCCAGGAGTAGCAGCAATCCATCCATCACGTCGGGTTTACCTATGCGCCGGCGAGGCATTGCGGCGACCATGCCTTTTCCGGCTTCTGTCAGCCAATGATTTGCATTCATTTCTGTTTCAATATAACCGGGACAAATGGCGTTGACCTGAATGTCGTGGCGGGCCCATTCCAGAGCCATCTGCTTAGTCATTTGCGCGATCGCCGCCTTGGACATGCCGTAAAGTGTTAGTTTAGCGGTAACCCGCAGGGCCATCATTGAAGAGATATTGATAATCTTGCCGCCCAATCCGCGTTTAATCATCTCCCGTCCGACGGCCTGAGCCAGCAAAAATGGACCCTTGACGTTGGTTTCATGGACAAAATCGTAATCGTCCAAAGTGAAATCCTCGGGTCGTTTGGCAACCGAGATGCCGGCGTTATTGACCAAAATATCAATCGGACCCAATGCCGCCGCAGCATCCCGCGCAACCTGCTCCACTGATGCGGGGTCGCGTACGTCCAGGGCAAAAGGTCCAGCCTGCCCCCCCGATGCCACAATTTCTGCAGATAATGCCTCCAATCGGTCAACCCGGCGGGCGGTCACGGCCACCTTGGCCCCCGCGCCCGCCAAGGCGATTGCCGCCTGCCTGCCCAGCCCTGACGAGGCCCCTGTGACCAATGCCACCTTGCCGCTCAAGTCCACGCAATTATCCGCCATTTTCCACCACTATTCATATCGAAAGCAAGTTGGGGCACTGTGACCTGAAGACTTGGTATACACAAACCGACATATGGCCAGATCCGTAAACAATTTATTGAGCTTGGCCCGTTATTCTGTCCCTATCAAGTAAACGTTTCCAATGCACTCAAACTCGCAGGTTCTCATTTTTGCAAACTTGATGAAACTGGTGATCTAACCGGCAAACGCTCGAAACACACCGAGAAAGGCTTAACCTTAACGCCAAGGATGCGTATCATAATGGAATGATACATGTAGATATCATCTCGGATACGGTATGTCCGTGGTGCTATATCGGGAAGCGGCGCTTTGAGCAGGCGGTTGCTATGCGGTCCCATTATGAATTTCAAGTTGGCTGGCGTCCTTTTCAACTGAACCCGGAGATTCCGCCATCGGGACTGCCCAGAAGGGAATATCTCAACGCCAAATTTGGCGGTGCTGAACGCGCCGACAGGGTCTATGAGGCTATCAGTAAGGCTGGAGAAGAAATTGGCCTCGACTTCAATTTTCGAAGTATCCCTCACCAACCGAACACATTTGATTCTCACCGGCTAGTGCGCTGGTCGGAATCCGCCGGGGTACAGGACGCAGTTGTGGAAAAACTGTTCCTGAGCTACTTCATGAAAGAGGTAGACGTGGGCAATCAGGAATTCCTGGTTAGTGTCGCCAACGAATGCGGCATGGACGGTGACCTTGTGCAAGACTTATTCCGTCAGGACGCAGACCGTGATTTGGTGATGGCTGAGGAAGGTGTGGCTAGGCGTATGGGCATCAATGGCGTTCCCTGTTTCGTCGTTGATCACAAATATGCCATTTCGGGAGCACAGGACCCTTCCGTTCTTACCCATGTTTTTGATTTGGCCATGCAGGACAAGGAAAAGCCGAGGGCGAGCGCTGCTCAGGAACCCCCTGGTGCCGATTGAGCTAACTTGGCCAATTGCCGCACCAGATAGTCCACTCCCTTCAGACGGTCCTCAGCCTCGTCCCACTTACGTTGGTAGACCAGTTTATGATCAGGACGCAATTTCGCGCTACCACTGTTGTCGTTGATGAATTTGACCAATCCGCCAGGATTGGCAAAAGCATCATTGCGGAAGACCACGCTGGCCCCGCCAGGGCCGGCATCGACCTTTTCGACGTTGGCAACCCGGCACATTCGTTTTATGCCGATGATGGCTAATAAATTTTCTACCTCGTGTGGCAAGACGCCAAAGCGGTCAATCAATTCGGCGGCGAAGGAGTTGATTTCCTCGACGTCCTGAAGGTAAGCCAAGCGGCGGTACAGCCCCAGACGCACGCTTAGATCTGCCACGTAATGCTCTGGGATCATTACAGCCGCGCCCAGGTTAATTTGTGGCGACCAACCCTGATCTCCGGCTTCCAGCTCGCCAGCCGCCCCACTCCGGGCCGTAGCCAAGGCCTCTTCCAGCATCTGGTTATAGAGTTCGAAACCCACTTCGCGAATATGTCCCGACTGTTCCTCGCCCAACAAATTACCCGCGCCGCGCAAATCCAGGTCATGACTGGCTAGGCTAAAACCAGCACCTAGCGTATCAAGCGACTGTAGTACTTTTAGGCGTTTGTCCGCCGCCTCGGTCGGCATGTGTTTAGGCGGCAAAGTGAAATAGGCGTAGGCGCGGGTCTTGGATCGACCAATTCGTCCCCGAAGCTGATACAACTGTGACAAACCAAATCGATCTGACCGGTGCACAATGAGTGTATTGGCGTTAGGAATATCCAATCCAGATTCGACTATAGTGGTGGATAACAAGACGTCATAGGCACCGTCGTAAAAGGCGCTCATAACATCTTCCAATTGGCTGGGCGGCATCCGGCCATGGGCAGTGACAAATTTGACCTCCGGAACCCGGTCTGCCAGGAAACGTTCGACGTCCGGAAGATCGAGAATTCTGGGGCAAACATAAAAGCACTGCCCGCCCCGGTGATGTTCGCGAAGAATTGCCTCGCGTGTGACCACGGGATCGAACGGCATAACAAAGGTGCGCACGGCCAAGCGATCCACAGGCGGCGTGGCAATCAAGCTCAGTTCCTTGACGCCGGAAAACGCCATTTGCAAAGTACGGGGGATAGGCGTCGCTGTCAGTGTCAGCACATGGACATCGCTGCGCAGCTGTTTCAGACGTTCCTTGTGGGCAACGCCGAAATGCTGTTCCTCGTCAATAACCAGCAGAGTCAAATTGCGAAAGTCTATTTTCTTGCCTAGCAGAGCATGGGTACCAATCACGATATCAATTTGTCCGTTGCGGATACCCTCGCGGGTCGAATTGGCTTCCGCCGTGCTGACCAGGCGAGATAATTGTCGCACCAGTACGGGCAAGCCGGCAAAACGTTCCTTGAAGGTGTGGAAATGCTGGCGGCTTAACAATGTGGTCGGCGCCACAATGGCAACCTGTCCCCCGCACATGACGGCGGGAAAAGCAGCTCGCATGGCGACCTCCGTCTTGCCAAATCCCACATCGCCGCAAACCAAGCGATCCATGGGCGTGCCTTTTTGCAAATCGGCAAAGATATCGTCGATGGCGCCCAATTGATCTTCCGTTTCTTCATAAGGGAAGCGGGCGCAAAATTCCTCGTAAAAGCCGTCGGGCTTCTGGATTAATGGCGCGCTCCGCAGGACCCTTTCAGCTGCCACCTTGATTAGCTGATCGGCCATTTCGCGTATATGCTGCTTCAGCTTGGCCTTGCGGGCCTGCCAAGCGGCTCCGCCCAGACGATCCAGATTGACCCCCGCGTCCTCTGAACCATAGCGGGATAACAGTTCAATATTCACTGCCGGCAGAAATAGTTTGTCGTTGCCGTCATAATGGATTTCCAAACAATCATGTGGGGCGCCGCCGACTTCGATGGTCTGCAGACCCACATAACGACCGATGCCGTGTTCCACATGAACAATCAGATCGCCGCTGGATAGTTGGCTATGTTCCGTGATGAAATCTTCTGCACGCTTTGCCGGGCGCCGACGGGACAAACGGTCGCCCAACACATCCTGTTCCGAGATAATTGCCAGATCGGCCGTTTCAACGCCTTGCTCGAAACCTAAGACAACCATAGCTGGCACACCGGGCGGCAGGGCCATGACGGCTGGCCAGTGCTCCACCTTATGAACCCCTTCGATGCCATAGTCGTCCAGCAGCAAAGCCATACGTTCGGCGGAGCCCTGGCTGAACGCGGCGAAAACCACGCGCCGATCCGCCTGATGTTGGGCGGCAACATGGTCGCTCAGTGCATCAAAAACGTTGATATCTGCCTGGGCTCGTTCGGTAGCAAAGTTTCGTCCCTGTCGGCCCGCGAAGTCG
>CAXGCE010000245.1:0-4236 GCA_964007795.1 uncultured Alphaproteobacteria bacterium
ACAGATGGCGCGAAATGAAGGCCGCTATTTGGTAATTGGTAACATCAGTCATAAACACACAATTCCATTTAATCCGAGCTGGCTAGTACATCAAAACCGACGCATGGTAGGAGTTGGCGGTTATCAGGCTTGGTCTTTGCGCCGCGGCCTTGAGTTGTTGCAACGAAACGGCGACCGCTATCCCTTTGAGAAGGTACTGTCCCAACTTTATCCAATCGCGGAGATTAATTCCGCCTTTGCAGAAGCGGATAAGAGTACGGCGATACGTACCGGCATGGTCTGCGACCCTAAATTAGCCCAAATTTAGGGCCTAAATATAGCTTGTCCTGATACCGCCTTTGCCAGCTTTGACTTGGAGTGCAAAGCGCGGAAGATCATTGACATCACTGTGTTATTTCGAGTCGCGGAATTTTGCTCACTGAGCTTCTGTTCCTTGTACGTTTGAATTTAAGATTTTCTCCCTTAGTATAAATGACACGCCAATGGCGAATTGTGCTGATTTAACGGCCAAGAAATCGAGCTAATATTTTGCAACCACTCTGGACGTGACGCCCGGCTGGATGCCATAGTTTAAGGGTTCGCAACACGCTACCGTCCGACCAAGGAGCAAATTTATGAACGTTACAGTGCTTCCCACAAAGGAAATTCAAGACGACCCAGCCCAATGGCAGGCGCGCATCGACTTAGCCGCAGCCCATCGTCTGGCAGTCAAGGACGGACTGAATGAAGGCATCTTTAATCACTTCACATTGGCCGTGCCAAACACTGACGATCGTTATTACCAAATCCCATTTGGCCTGCATTGGTCTGAAATATCGGCTAGTTCCTTCATGGAAGTCAGCTACAACGGCGAATTACTATCCGGCAAAGGCGTGATCGAACGTTCGGGCTATTGCATTCACGCGCCCATGCACCGACTGTCTAAAGAAGCCGCGTGCGTCTTACATACCCACATGCCCTTCGCGTCGGCCCTTACCCGCTTAAAAGACCAGCGCATATTGCCCGTCGGGCAAACCGAGTTGGGCGTGTCCATACAGACCGCCTATGACGACCACTACGCGGGTCCAGCATTTGACCCGGAGGAAGGCGAGCGTCTTCTCGAAGTCCTCGGCGATAAGACCATCCTACTAATGGCCAACCATGGCGCCGTCACTATCGGACGCACAGTGGCTGATGCATATGATCGTTTGTACTATCTAGAGCGTGTGGCACAGGTACAGTTATACGCCATGTGGACGGGACAACCTTTACACGTCCTAAGTAAGAAGGTCATAAAGGAAACCTTGGCTGGATTTAAAAGCGCGCCCATTTATGACGGCCGCTCCAATGCTGAGCACCATTTCGAGGCATTGAAGCGCATGCTCGACCGAGAACAGCCTGACTACAAAGTATAGGCCGCGCATGAGGCTGCGACTTCATTTTAGAAGATCAACAAGTTCGTAAAATGTCACTAGGTTTAGTTGGCAAACAAGAACGATCCAGCTTCAATTCTTGTATAAAACACCTTCGTCGGAGTGGGTTGGTTCAGTGCTAAATTTCACTCTCCTCGAGGCCGGGATAACCATCTGGAAACTCGTGCATGCCGTCAGGGCCAAGTGGAAGTTCGATCGCTTCCACAACTGCACTTCTGGGCAGCTTGCCGTAGAGGTGTGGGAATAATTGTCCGCCGCGTGAAGGTTCCCATTTGAGGTTTGAACCGAGCATCTCTGTGGTGACTATCAAGAGTACCAATCCGATTTGTTCAGCCCGGTGCCGAGCCACGCTAGTACGGACTTGCGCCTTGGTGGAAAAATGCATGAAGCCGTCGCGCAGATCGTCCGGTGAACCGACATAGTCATCTGTACCAACCGCCGCACGCCAGGCTTCGCCATCACAAACATGGTAAATCAGTTCATCACTCATGCAGCCATATTACCCAATATAATCATCATATTTTAACGGTAGGACAGCATAATCCGCCCCTGAATATGGCAGTTTCTTCAATTATGGACACCCGACCGGCTACGCATCTTCTTTAAATTGCTTCGTTTACGCTTACCTTCAAGACGGCGACGTTTCGCACCCAAGCTTGGCTTCGTTGGTCGGCGAATGTTGGGAAATATAGAGGCTTTCCGCACCAGCTCAACCAACCGCGCCAGGGCATCAACGCGATTGCGCTCTTGGCTACGAAATCTTCTAGCCGTTAAAATAATGACGCCGGCCAGGGTCATACGCCGTCCGGCCATAGTGCGCAGGCGTCGAAAAATAGACGAGGATAAAGCGGGGCTATTGGCGGCATCAAAACGCAATTGTACGGCCGTCGCAACTTTGTTCACCTTCTGCCCGCCGGGACCAGGAGCGTGAATGAAACGTAACTCGACCTCGTTCTCCCCCAGACAAATATCGTCGGTGATCCTGATCATGATCCCTCAAACCCGACTTGGTTAGGGGTAGTTGTCACAGCCACGAGCAATTGGCAAGATCAGCTTCAAACAAGGGAGAAAACGATCATGATACATGAACTGCGAATTTATACATTATGGCCGGGCAAAGTTCCCGAATTCCTCAAACTCGCGGAGGAACGCGCCATGGTAATCCGAGGAGACAACTATGGAAAATGTGAGGGCTATTGGTTCAGCGAAGTGGGTAGTCTGAACCAAATCGCCCATTTATGGTCGTACGAAGATTTAAACAACCGTGCCGACGCCAGGGCCCGCTTGGGTAAAAATGCCGAATGGAACAATGAATATGTAGCCCACGTGCGACCCTTGATGCGGCGCCAGAAAATTCGGCTGATGCAACCGCGGCTGGATCTTAAGGTGCCCGAGGGCGAAGGGCATATTTATGAATACCGTTTTTATCAGACCAAGGTCGGCCAGGCCGGCGCTTGGATTGACGCCATTTCCCAGGCCATGCCAGCCCGTGAAAAGTATTCCCAAAACATCTGCCTATGGCAGACGGAGGCGGAAAACCCCAACGAAGTCTCGCACATGTGGGCCTATGACAATCTAGACCAACGGACCCAGGCTCGCGCCGGCGCAAGTGCCGATCCTGCCTGGCAATCTTTTCTGAAAAAAAGCGGATCCATGCTGGAAGAAATGGAAAATACATTTCTGATACCAGCCCAATTTTCGCCTCTAAAATGATCAATGAAATGCCCGATTTTCGTGAAATCACCTCTGGCCTAATGTTTCCGGAGGGTCCTATTGCCATGCCAGACGGATCAGTCATTCTGGTCGAGATTGAACGCGGCACCCTGACACGGGTACATTCCGATGGCCGCCAAGAAATCATTGCCGAGACGGGTGGCGGACCCAACGGCGCTGCTCTGGGTCCCGATGGCAAGGTCTACATTTGCAACAACGGAGGTTTCAACTGGGATTCCGATAATGGAGTTCGTCATCCAACGGCCCAGGCAGACGACTATTCCGGCGGCCGGATAGAGAGAGTTGATCTCAAGACCGGCGCTGTCGAAGTTCTGTACACCGAATGCGAACGTCGACCACTTTGCGGACCCAACGATATCGTCTTTGATGCCACGGGAAATTTCTGGTTCACGGACCTTGGAAAATCACGGCAATTCGATATGGACCGAGGCGCGGTTTATTACGCGCGATCCGACGGCAGCCTTATCAAGCGCGCTGCCGCTCCCCTAATGACCCCAAATGGCATCGGTCTTTCGCCCGATGGAAACCGGGTTTATGCAGCAGAAACCGACCCTCGCCGCCTGCTTGCCTGGGACATAATCGGTGAAGGCCAACTGGAAACCAAACCATGGCCCGCCGTGGGCTGGGGCGAGGTGATCATGGCACCAGACGGGATCAAACGGTTTGACAGTCTGGCATTGGAGGCTAACGGCAACATATGCGTCGCCACTTTACTAACGGGCGGTATAACAGTCGCCTCACCAGACGGCGGCGTGGTGGAATTCATCCCTTTACCCGACATCATGACCACCAATATCTGTTTTGGCGGCGAAAACATGCAAACGGCCTATATCACCCTGTCCGGTGCAGGCCGTCTGATTGCCCTGGACTGGCCGCGTCCGGGTCTGCCTTTGCATTTCCTGAACAAGTAGTGATCTGAAAATTGCTGAAATCTATAACTTACTAAACCTAAACCACTACCTGAATTAGCCCTTCTTTAGAACTGGATCAACAGGGGGCGTTAGCAGAGGAGGGCTTCGTTTTTCTTTGGGGGCTGTAAACAAGCACAAAAACGAAATTATAGCCGTTAACATTAATGGCCGAGGCGGGA
>CAXGCE010000246.1:0-4228 GCA_964007795.1 uncultured Alphaproteobacteria bacterium
GTTATCGCCTGCCAAGGCTTGCCAAATACTCAAGGCTGCCGCCGCTGCCGTTTCGGTTCGCAGAATTCTTGGGCCGAGGAACATGGGTACGACAAAGGATTGTCGTCGCAAAAATTCTCTCTCTGAAGGATTGAAACCTCCTTCCGGACCAATCAGGATGGCCCACGGACCAGGGTCCGGGTTTGCCAGGGCGGTTTGCGGTGGCGGAGCACCGGCCTCGTCACAGAATAACAGGCGGCGGCCATGGGGCCAGGATTCGAGCACATTGTTCAGGGAGCGCACTGAATGCAGTTCCGGGACAGTGAGCCGGCGACACTGCTCCGCTGCCTCCGCCGCTGTTGCGCCTAAACGGACCAGATTGACGCGGTCTACTACCGTCCGCTTTGTGGTGATAGGTAAAAGGGCGCTGACCCCCAATTCAGTGGTCTTTTGAACTAGATAGTTGATCCGTCCTCGTTTGACCGGTGCAAACAGCAGCCAGATATCGGTCTCGGGAATTTGCGGCCGGCTTTGTTCCATCAGTTTTAGAGAGGCCCAACCTTTACCGATGCCGTCAATTCGTGCCCACCATTCTCCGTCGCGGCCGTTGAATAGGACCATTTGGTCGCCGGGTGTCAGGCGCAGGACGCTTCGTAGGTAATGGGCCTGACTGGCGCTGAGACCGACAACTCCGTCGGCCGCTAGGTCATATTCAACGTACAGACGAAATTTTGCTCGATCCGCCGCCAGTTTGTGGGTCATGATCAAAAATCCAAATAATCCGCATGTGTTACGCTATTCTACTGCCATGACCGAGCAAGAAACAGGGCACGACTTCACAGACATTCCCGATACCGGCTGGGTCGTCCGTTACGCGCCCGGGCGATTACGTCCCTATTTACTTCTGGCGCGGTTGGATCGCCCCATCGGCACTTGGTTGCTTCTGTGGCCATGCTGGTGGTCTCTAGCTATGGCTACGACGAAAACAAGCGCGCCTTGGCCCGATCCATGGTTGCTGGCCGCTTTTGGTCTGGGCGCCTTGGTCATGCGGGGTGCGGGCTGCGCCTGGAATGATATTTCCGACCGAAACTTTGATGGTCAGGTGGAACGCACTCGCAGCCGCCCCATCCCGAGTGGTGATCTCAGTATCGGCAGGGCAGCCGCCTTTATGGTGCTGTTAACCTTGATCGGCCTAAATATCCTGCTGCGGTTCAACGATTTTGCCATATTAATTGGCGTTATGTCTCTGGTCCCAGTGGCGATCTACCCATTTATGAAGCGCATCACTTGGTGGCCTCAAGTGTTCCTGGGTTTAGCCTTCAATTGGGGCGCCCTGTTGGGTTGGGCGGCCGTGCGGGGAGAGATCACACTGGCGCCGCTATTGCTCTATGTGGGTGGTATCGCCTGGACCCTGGGTTACGACACGATCTATGCCCATCAAGACAAGGTGGATGATGCCATAATCGGAATAAAGTCTTCTGCGCGGCGTTTGGGTGAAAAAACACGGCCCGCCCTTTGGTTGTTCTATGGGACTGCGATCATCTTGTTCGGCTTAGCTGGCTGGCAGGCTGAACTGAGCAAATGGTTTTATTTTGTTTTGGTGGCGGCGGCCATTCAATTGAGCTGGCAGGCGACCACAGTGGATATTCATAATCCAGCGGATTGCTTGACGAAGTTCCGCTCCAACACCTGGTTTGGCTGGATTGTTTTTGCTGCTGGGATCCTGGGCTGACTAATCGATACCGCCGATGGCCAAGGGATCTACCTGACCACCGGTGGGGGGCAGCCAGTGTCGGAAAAACCGACGGATCCAGATATCAACATAATTGCCGTGGGCTGCTTGGCCCGCCAACTGGCGGTCGCGGGCCTGAGCACCCGGCAGGACCATGCGATGAGCCACCATCGTGCTCCATTTTTTCATCATCTCGTCCGTTACATCGGGGTGAAACTGCACGCCATAGGCGTTGCCGGTGCGAAAAGCTTGATTGTCGAAATTTTCGCTGGCGGCCAGATGCTCAATGCCTCCGTTGCTTGAGGGCAATGAAAATCCTTCGCTATGCCATTGATAAAAATACTGCTCGTCATCGAACAGATCTCGACCGGCATGCTTGGCGGTAACCTTGTAAAAGCCAATTTCGTGAAATCCATCCTCGTGATACATTACGCTGCCACCTAGAACTCGCGCCAGCATCTGGGCTCCTAGGCAGATCCCTAGAAACGGCTTATTCTCCCTCAACGGTATGTCGAGCCAATCCAATTCTGTCCGGATAAAGGGCAGATGATCGTCGTTTGCACTCATAGGGCCGCCGAACATGGCGGCTGCCGCATAGTCTTCCAGACTGTCCGGTAGCGGATCACCACAGGAGTGACGACAGATTACCGGCTCATAACCGAACTCCTGTGCCGCCTCGCCGATGCGGCCGGGATCGGAGGTTGCCTGATGCATAATGAACAGAATTCGCTTTTTCATAGCATCACTATACTGTCTCTACCGGTACGATTGCGTTATTCCGCTGTTCCGCACTTAAATGTTTCTACCCTGGAAAAACCGCTTCGCGCTGACAGATATATTTGGAATACATGCAACGCCTGGGTTATCGCAGGACCAAAGAGTAACCTGCGTCAACCGTGATACTTTTGCTCCGTAAGGGAAGCTTCGGCCGGCGCGATCATCAGGCAATTAAATTTGGCGATTTTAATGCGGTGGCACAGATCCTTCGCCTGGCGTTCGTCCATACTGTGCAGGCGTGCCCGGTAGGTCACCGCGCGGCCACTTTCCACGATGTCGATGGAAAGCTTGGCCCGAGCCAACAAGTCCGGCACGATGCTGGTTAATTTATCAAAATGACGCCGAGCCGAGGCGGCGCGGCTGAAAGCGCCAATCTGTACGGACCAAGCAAGCCGATACTCCCGCGTAGTCTTGGTGGTGCCCAGAGCGACACCCAAAGCAAGGTTGCGCGGCTTGTACCTAGGCACTGGGACATGGCCGAATCCATCCAGACGGCCACGGGGACGTACGTACTGGGCCCGCTTGCCCTTGGCACCACCACGCTTCAGATGTTTGAAGCCACGGGCCAACAAGGTCCGCATGCGCTTGTCACGGCTCTTGGCTGAACGGCCGCCAAATAGCACGCCAATTAGACGCCCCTCGTCACGGCTGGCAGACGTGACCAGATTGAAGCCTGAGGCGCGGATATAGCCGGTTTTAATACCATCTACGCCACGAAAATTCCCTAGCAGGTTGTTATGGGTGTAATAGGTATTGCCATGAAAGCGAAATGAGGTCCTGGAGAAAAATTTGAAATAGTTGGGAAAGTCCCGGCGAATGGCCATGGCAAGACGTGCCATATCCCGGGCGGTAGACATTTGCCGTCGGTTGGGCAGGCCCGAGGCATTGCGGAAGGTGGTGCGGCTCATGCCCAGGTCACGGGCCCGTTGCGTCATCATCAGGGCGAATTTGAACTCGCTGCCGCCAATCGTTTCTGCAACCGTGGTGGCTACGTCATTGGCGGACTTCGTCACCAGGGCCAGAATTGCTTCGCGCACAGTAATTCGCTCGCCCCGGCGCAATCCCAATTTCGATGCCGGTTGGCCGGCTGCCCGACGTGACGTCGTCAGTTTCTGGTCCAGACGCAAGGTACCTTTGTCCAAGGATTCGAACAACATGTACAGGGTCATGATCTTGGTCAAAGAGGCGGGGTATTTCCGGGCATCCACATTGCGCGCCACGAGAACACGGCCGCTCGAGCCGTCCACGACCAGTTCGGCATATCGAGAACGGGCTTGTGAAGCCGGCGCTAGGACGCCCGTAATCGCCAATATTCCCGCCAAGCATAAGAGGAGACAATAGCTACGCACTATTGTCTGCTTTGCTGCATTGGCGTGGAAATATTTTCAACAAATGGAACACCGATAAGTTGTAACTCTGAGAATGCTGCGCTCTCATTATTCGAATCATGATGCATAATATGTAAACGTGACCTGCCTTAGCAACGCCAATTTAACGTTCCCGTTCGGTGTTATTTAATTATATCACCGTATTGGCAGGTTCTTCTCCTGTTACAACGCGATTTTCAATCCAAATTCAACTATTCAGACCATTTTATTCTTTGCTTTGGCGGACCCTGGTGGGGTGGATACGTCAGGTGACGATGGGTCCGGCAATCAAGGTCACTGACATGCCCGGGTATGATATTCTTGCTGGACGCCAGGTCGCTTGAAACCACATCTAGAATTTTACCTATCTAGT
>CAXGCE010000247.1:0-4220 GCA_964007795.1 uncultured Alphaproteobacteria bacterium
TGCCGCGTTGAACTAGGTGCAAAATCTTCCACCAACACATCCGCACCCGCCACCAGTTTCTCAAAACCGTCAACATCCCTGTCGAAATTCAGGGCCATGCATTCCTTGCCCCGATCCCAAACTATGAAACCGCCATCTCGAAATATTGGTGCATTATGTTCGACCACCCGGATGACACGGGCGCCCTGATCGCTCAACATCATCGTGGCAAGTGCGGCGGCCGGGCCGATACTAAGGTCGAGAACTGTAATCCCATCCAGGATAGCGGGCATGAACAAACCTGTAGCGTTACGGTGGACGAGCCGCTGCGAGGTCAACGCAACACGCTCCTGGCAGGAGTGAAATGGTAGCCAATTCCCTGCCGCAAGGGAATGGGAATATGGCTAAACAGTCAAGCTATTGAAGAAAGCGCGACACGATCCCCACCAGTCAGTACGAAAGCTGTATCCACTCCTTCCGATGAGAACTGGATGACAAATTCCGCTACAGCGAATCCACACCTGTTCGAGCGCAGTCCTCATCCTCCTGCCCGGTGCCGCCGCCGACACCGCAGGCGCCTATCACCTCGCCATCACGAATTACGGGCACGGCACCCTGGCCCAGGATCATAGCTCCACCCGAATGGGCAACAATAGCACGGAAGGTGGGATGTTCCGCCCTTTCGGTCAAATCACCGCTTGGCCGACCGAAAGAAGCAGAGGCGATGGCCTTACCCTGACTGCCATAGATACCAGCCCACATAGCCCCATCCATCCGCTGAAAAGCCAATAATCGGCCCCCGGAATCGCAAACAGCAACATTTATTTTAATTCCCAAAGCCACCGCTTTTGCGATCGCACCTTGTGCGATGCAGTTAGCTTCTTCCAATGTCAATGCCATGGTATGGCTCCTTATTTCATTCGGGATATGACTCTATCTGAAAATTCTTCCGCCATGCGGTACTGCTGGGCGAGAGGTGCGATGAAATTAATGGCATTCAGGCCTTGGCGCTCTAAATCCTGAAGTTGTTCGACAATTTCTTCTGGATGGCCAGTGATACAGAAATTCCGGATCACTTCTGGCGTAATAAAGCGTGCCTCCTCAGGGTCCAAATAACTGTAATGACTTTCATGTAGTTTTTGATGCTGGGTATCAGCGTTACGCTGGTTATGAAATTCCATGTAGTCATTCCAGATAGGTTTGATGAAATCCGGTGGATCACCCCCCGTTTCCTTTACCCAATCCACCAGGAAATGTACGTTGGCCATGATGGAAGATCCGCATTCTGCGATCGCCCTTTCGGATGTCAGGGTCTCGCCAGGAAGTAACATCAACATGTTAACCAGCGCCGCGGTGAAAAATCCGTCCGTGTCGCGACCAGCTCGTTCTGCACCTGCTTTAACGTTATCCAGGGCCCAGGGAATGGTACCGCCCCGAGGAATACCGGTGATCAGGCCATCTCCCAATTCCCCGGCTAGGGCTTGTGCCTTTGGGCCAAAACCGGCCACGTGAATAGGAATATGATGATCCAAGTCCAAATAGCGCAGTTCTGTGTTTTGAAACCGGATGGGTTGGGTCACGCCGTTAAGGGTGTAATCGACTTCCTCGCCATCCAGCAGTGCCCTAACAACACGGATGTATTCGGCGAAGTCCTTGATGCTAGTCGGCCGCTGTCCCATAGTTCGCATAGCTGTGTTGCCGGTGCCAATACCCATGAAGGTGCGCCCCGGCGCCAAGCGGGCGGTAGTGGCGATACCGTTGGCTGCCACTGGCGCGAGGCGTAGGCCAGGTACTGCCACGCCGGTACCAATCCGGATGGTTTGAGTCTGTTGAGCGATCAGCGCCAGTACGGCCCAAGGATTGGAGCGGATCATCTGGCTATCGGTAACCCAGCAAAAATCATAGCCCAGATTTTCGGCATGCCGGACAAATCCAACTTCATCGATTTTGGCGCAACTAACTCCGAAATCCATGATCTGCTCTCTTCCGCTTCTCCTTCAGGTCTCGTGCGACAGCACGATAGTCCCAGCAGCTGACAGCATGCCCCCCATGCCGTTGACAAGGGAACATTTTACGCCCGGCACCTGTCGGTCACCGCATTCGCCGCGCTGCTGCCGTACCGCCTCGATAATTGGGAAAATGCCGTACATGCCAGAATGGGTATACGACAAACCACCGCCGTTAGTATTTATCGGCAACGACCCACCAGGGTCAGAACGTCCCTCATCAAAGAAGCGCACACCCTCACCCGGTTCGCAGAAGCCTAAGGATTCTAACATAATCGGCGGGCCCGAGGTGAAGGCGTCATACAACATAATATGGTCGAATTCGCTATGGCTAACGCCTGCCATTTCAAACGCCCTATTGCCGGAGTTCTTAGTCGCCCAGCTCAAAGGTAGATCGGCCATATTGGTGACCAAAGTATGCTCTGCTCCCTCTCCTGCGCCGCGTACATATACCGGCTTTTTAGCGCAGTCCTTGGCGCGGTCAGCACGGGTCATCACCACTGCACCGCCTGCATCCGTCACCAGGCAGATGTTTAGCAGATTGAATGGGTAGAACAGCTTGGGCGAATTCAGCACATCCTGCACCGTGATCGGATCCCGGAACATGGCCTTGGGGTTCAGGCCCGCCCAGGCCCGGGTGGACACAGCGACTTGGGCCCAATCCTCTAAGGTAGTGCCGTATTCATGCATATGCCGGGTGGTGATCATGCCGAAATACGTAGGCGCACCGCCAAATCCATAGGGTATTTCGAACTGCCCGCTGAGCGAAGTATCTCGCGTTCGCGTCACACCGATCCCAGACCGTCCGCTCTCACCGTGTGAGATCACAGCCACGTCACACAGGCCATGATGCAGGGCTAGCATGGCGTGCCCCACCATGATGATAAATGAACAGCCGCCCACGGTCGTACCATCCATGTAGCGCGGCATAACGCCTAGCGCCTCGCCTAATAGTGCAGGGGAATGCTGCCCTGCGGTAAAGATGCCGTCGATGTCCGAAATCTTCAGACCTGCGTCCGTGATGGCATTGTGGATCGATTGCAGATGCAGACTGGTTAGGCTGACGTCAGGCAGCTTGCCAATTTCATCGGATTCATCCACGCCCACAATGGCGGCGGAGTTTGATAATTCTTTCATTTAAGGCTTTCCCAAGAACGTTTGCCGCTGCGTCCTAGGCCACGGGCTGAAACAGGGGAATTGTGATGTCGTCTGTTTGTTTTTCGTACACCACTTCCACCGGCATGTCGCATTTGATGACGTCGGCATCTGGCTCGATGTTGATTAGATTGGACATCAGGCGCGGGCCTTCTTCCAGTTCAATCATAGCTAGGATAAAGGGTGGATCGATTTTGAACGCTGGATTCAGAGCTCTGTACGCAATCTGAAAGGAATACAACTTGCCCCTTCCGCTAGCTTGCATCCAGCTGACGTTGCGGGAATGACAATGGGGACAAGCGATGCGTGGGTAAAAAAATGCTTCGCCGCAATCATCGCATTTGGGCAACATCAGTTTGCCTTGGTTCAGGCCGTCCCAATAGGGTTTAGCCTCCGGGGTCATGGGTTTAGGCAATGGCCGTAACGCTTCCAATGGAAAATCCTCTCGCGGTGTTTTTGGTATTTTTGTTGGCTGATGAACGCCACAAACGTGGACAAACAAATCTAACACCTCTTTTGGGATAAGTCTCAACTTGGCTAGTGATGACGCAGCCTCTTTAATTAGGATTAGGCCTAATTGTTCCTAGCGGCGGCAACCTAACGCTACTATTTCAACGCTTTGCCTCGATTATTCTCTGGGCCACAAAATTTCTTTGCAATTGTACGTAGGCCGTTTTCTAGCGTTGGCTCACAGGCGCCCTGATAGCCTCGCGAATTGAAATTGCCCGCCATCACAGGGTGTCTCTTGAAAATTTTAAAAATGACAGCATGGAGGTTTGGTTTCGTAACCCTATTATAGCGGAAGTTCGACTCGGGCCGGATCCCTTGCTAGAAATCAGGGCTGCAAGTTTAGGAGAAGCAAAAATGACCATGCTGCCAAAATCTGTTGTTATCACCGACGATACGATGCGCGAAGGTCTACAGATTGAAAGCGCCGATATATCGGTCGATGATAAATTGCGCCTGTTGGATGCACTGGGCGAAACAGGTGCCAAAGTAATTTCGATAGGATCCTTCGCTCATCCCAAATGGACGCCCTCAATGGCCTGCATTGACGAAATTGCAGAAAGATTTGTCCCC
>CAXGCE010000248.1:0-4212 GCA_964007795.1 uncultured Alphaproteobacteria bacterium
AGTCTGGCAATCTCGTTTTTCCAGCGCTAACAAGATCGGATTGGAATGGGCAAGGGCATACGTGGATACCTGGCCGAAACTGCATTATCGTCAAATAAAGGCATGGCTTGGCCCTTTGACTGTCCGATGTTAGAAACAATGCAAACAACAATTGGGAGTCGCGAGTGATGAAAGCGAAAGCTGCGGTAATGCGGGCGGCCCATGAGCCCCTGACTATTGAGGAAATTGAAATTGATGAGCCGGCGCGGCGGGAAGTGCTGGTGCGCACGGTCTATGCCGGCGTCTGCCACAGTGATTTGCATTTCATCGAAGGCTTGTATCCCATCCCCTGCCCCTGTGTTCTGGGTCATGAAAGCGCCGGTGTGATCGAAGCGGTCGGAGAAGATGTAACCTATGTAAAACCGGGCGATCACGTGATCACTTGTCTTTCAACATTTTGTGGCGAGTGTGAATTCTGCCTGACGGGCCGGATGTCCTTGTGTCAAAGCCCCATGGTGCAGCGCGCGCCAGATGCTCAACAACGCCTGACCCAGAACGGCGAAGTGATGGGGCAGTTTGCCAACCTTTCCTCGTATGCCGAATATATCCTTACCCACGAACACTCGGTGGTGAAGGTGCGCGAGGATATGCCCCTTGACCGCGCCGCCTTGATTGGCTGCGGTGTCATGACCGGCGTCGGTGCGGTGTTCCATACAGCCCAGGTGCGCCCAGGCGATACAGTTGCTGTATTCGGTTGCGGAGGCATCGGTTTGTCCGCGGTCAACGGCGCAGCCATCGCAGGTGCAGGCCAGGTCATCGCCGTGGACATGGTTGGCTCAAAGCTAAATTTGGCCAAAGAATTTGGTGCGACGGATGTGATCGACGCCAGTCGGGATGACCCGGTCAAGGTAATCCGCGATATTACAGGTGGAGGCGTACAATATTCTTTTGAGGCCGTGGGCCTTAAGGTTACTGCGGAACAATGCTTCCGTTCGCTCAAACGCGGCGGCACTGCTACCATCATTGGTATGGTTCCCGTTGGTACGAATGTGGAGCTGCATGGGCCGGAATTTCTGCAAGAAAAGAAAATCCAGGGCTCCACCATGGGTTCCAACCGCTTCCGGGTTGATATGCCCCGGTTGGTGGAAATGTACCTGCGCGGCGACTTGAAATTAGACCAAATGATATCCGGCCGGCTAAAGCTGGATCAGATCAACGACGCCATGGACGACCTGAAGGCCGGCGAAGTGGCACGGAACGTTATCGCTTTTTAAGACAGCGGTTCAAGTTGGTAGTCCCATAGGCTAAAATTCAGACTATGGCAGCTATCGGCATCCGCGCCCCAAATATCCGTCGCTAGCAACCGCACAGTATAGACATGCTGTAGCGCATCGGTTCTTTCATGCCCGTTACTATCGGGAAACACGTGCGCGCCGTGATTCGCCTCTACCTGTCCTTTGACCCCACGTATGTAGGTAGGAAGATGACTGTGACCGAGCAATTCGATGTCCAGAACCTTAACACCATCACCCGCCTGAAAGCGGGGGCCTGTCTCCTCCACCTTGCGGATAGCGGCTTCCCGGTCCGAAATTTCCTTGGCGCTAACCAGACCCTTGACGTCCAGCATCTTTTCCAGACCGGCTAGCCAGTGGTGGTAATACCAGGCACCATCCTTTTCGCAAGCCGCTAGGAACGCGTTGTAATTCGTTCGATTATTTTCTAATGGCTCTTGTCTTGACGCGCCTGGAAAATGATCCGGCGATTGAATTTCGTGCCCTAGATAATCATCCCAATCCGGCCAGGTGTAGTGGCCGTTTTGGTACAAGGACATGACAATGGCAAATGCGTGGGCCTGCCAGGGTTCTTCAAATACCGCTCCTTGAGCATCGCCGGGTTGGGCCGCCCCTCCGCGCCGTCCTGGCATGTTTAGGTTCGGTACACTTAACAGACGGCGCATCAGGCCAGCTCCAGGTAATCGTCCCAAAGGTCGATAAACAGGCTATCCTGCGGCTTGGCAATCAGTCCCCAAAGCTCCTGGGCGGTGAATTTCACGGAATATAAGTGTTGAGGTTGTTTTCCGCCATCATGCGCCAAACTGTCAGCAAATTGAAAGACGCCATGATCGGCAGCTATCTCTCCTAGCTTACCACGCACATAGCGAGGCAGACGGGTATGGCCCGTGGGATGAAAGTTGCGTGCTCGGATGGTCTCACCAACCCTGAACGAGGGGGCGATATCTTGGTCTACACGAGCAGTACCAGTACGCTTGTAAAGCCCCAGCACCACATCTCGGGTAACCTTCATTTCGACAACTCCGCTAAACGGTTCCGGAATTCGGCTTTGCCAAGCACGCCTTTTTCCTCAAGCATTATCATCACACCCTCCAGCCAACGTTCGTAATAGCTGAAGGACAGGTAATCGACGGGCGGGATCCTTTCCATGGCATGGCGGAATTCATCGAGGTTGAAATGACCCCCAGCCATGGTGATCCGCGCCAAGGCCAGCACCTTGCCTTCCCATTCATGGTGAAACACGGCTTCGTCCGCTTCACGCTCGACCGGTCCAAAGCCGTGCATACCTCCCATGTCGTGCATACTATTCATGGGCTTAACGCCCGTGTCACGCCAATCATGGAATCCCGCGTCACCAGCGGTAATAGTTTATCTTCGACCATTTCTTCGGTGCCTGGGGGCCGTTCAGGCAGCACCATGTAGCGCAGTTCCGCATTGCTGTCCCAGACACGTACTTCGGCATCCTCATCGACCACGGTGCCGAATTCTGCCAATACGCCTCGGGGATCAGATGCGGCGCGAGCGCGGTACGGCGCGGACTTATACCAAACCGGTGGCAGTCCCAGGGTGGCCCAGGGAAAACAAGAGCACAACGTACAGACCACTATATTGTGAACTCGAGATGTATTCTCCACCACCACCATATCCTCGCCTTGTACGGCTTCGTAACCCATTTCGACAATGGCGTCCGTAGCGTTGTCTAACAGACGGGCCTTGAATGCAGGGTCCTTCCAGGCCCGTACAACCACTTTCGCACCATTATGTGGGCCCATGCGATTTTCGAACAAATCGATAATTTCATCAATTGCAGGCTCTTCGACCAAGCCTTTCTCTAGCAACAGCGATTCCAGAGCCCTAACACGGAGGTCCAGATCTTTATCAGGGGTCATATCCAATCCTCAAATTTAGTATCCAAAAGACTAGCAATGGATTGCGCGGTTGTCACGATCGCTACATTAAGCAGCGTTCAAAACGATCAAGCATGTCCTGCTGGCGATCTTTCGGTAACCATGTCGCCCTGACGCAATAAGGTCCGCATATTTTTTTTCCTGTGTCGGTCTGCTAGTCTGCACCCAAACATATTTGGAGGGATGACCATATGAAATTTGGCGTGTTTTATGAACTGCAATTACCCAAACCCTGGATTGAAGGTGCTGAACACCGTTTGTTTCAGGAAGCGTTGGAGCAGATCGTCCTGGCAGACAAACTGGGTATCGATCACGCCTGGGCTGTCGAGCATCATTTTCTGGATGAATATTCCCATTGTTCGGCGCCAGAGGTCTTCCTAGCCGCCGCAGCCGGCATGACCAAGAATATCCGGCTGGGCCACGGCATTCGCCAAGTCATCCCAAACTATAATCATCCAGCCCGCACCGCCGAAGGCCTGGCAACACTCGACCTAGTCTCCAACGGTCGAGTGGATTTCGGCATTGGCGAAGGTGCGACGCGCCTGGAACTAGGCGGTTTTGGCATACCTGCTAAGAAAAAACGGGTTATGGCTATAGAGGCGGCGGAACAAGTCGCCAATATGATGACTATGACGCCCTATCCCGGTTATGAAAGCGAGAATTTCTCTATGCCGTGCCGCAACGTGCTGCCCAAACCGCTGCAAAAGCCGCACCCGCCAATGTGGATGGCCTGCACCAATCGCGACACTATCAAAGTGGCTGCTTCCCTGGGTGTTGGCGCCCTAGCATTTTCTTTCCTGGACAAAGAGGAAGCCACGGCCTGGGCTGACATCTACTACGACATAATCAAAAGCGAGGACTGCGTGCCTGTCGGCCACAGCGTCAATGCAAATATTGCCATCGTCTCCAACTTTTCCCTACATCATGACCGGGAAGAAGCCATTAGGCGCGGCCAGTTGAATTTCGAATTCTTTGGTTATGCCATGCACGCCCTTGTGGCGAGCGACACCGTACCAGGGCGCACCGATATGTGG
>CAXGCE010000249.1:0-4210 GCA_964007795.1 uncultured Alphaproteobacteria bacterium
AAAACTGATTAATGCCACCGCGGACAACATTGCGATTGTCCCCGCCTGTAGCTACGGCACAGCCACCGCAGCGCAGAACCTACCTGTTTCGAAGGGCCAAAAACTGCTCGTTTTGCAGGATCAATTCCCTTCCAACGTTTATCCCTGGCGCGAACTTGCCAAGGAGCGGGAGGCGGAGGTAGAAACTATCTACAAGGGTGGCAATGATGGCTGGACGACCCGCATACTGGATGCCATCACCTCGGAAACAGCCATCGCTGCCCTGCCACATTGCCATTGGACCGACGGCAGTCTGATTGACCTAGAGGCAGTGAGCCAGCGGTGCCACGAAAACGGCACGGCGTTGGTGTTGGATCTGACGCAGTCCATCGGCGCCTTACCTTTAGACGTGCAGAGCATTCAACCCGATTTTGCCGTAGCGGCAGGATACAAATGGATGATGGGCCCTTATACCCTGGGATTTCTCTATGTGGCGCCCCAGCACCACGACGGCCGACCGTTGGAACACAACTGGATTGCCCGCCAGGGCAGCGAGGATTTTGCGCGCCTGGTGGACTATAAAATGGATTTCCAGCCCGGCGCGCGCCGTTTCGATATGGGTGAGGGCGCGAATTTCTCCGCCCTGCCTATGGCCGTGGCGGCGTTGGAACAGTTGCTGGAATGGGGCGTCGACAACATCCAAGCTACGCTGACCGACATGACCGACCGGATTGCCGAACGGGCAGCACCCTTGGGACTGAGTGCATTGGTCCCTGGAGATCGAGCCGGGCATTTCCTGGGTTTAGGATTTCCCGGCGAAGTTCCCACCAGCCTGCCTGAACGGCTAGCACAAAAGAATGTGTTCGTTTCCATGCGCGGCCAATCTATGCGTGTCACGCCGCATCTCTATAACAACGATGTGGATATAAAGCGTTTGATTTCTGTTTTAGAAACCGCACTGTGATGGTGCATCGAATGTCGGCGCTGGGAAACAAACCGTTTCGAAGGTCGTGTGTTGTTTTCAGTTTACAGACAACCTAGATTGTTGCCCGCATTCGAAATCAAAGCAGGAGCCTTGTTCATGTCAGACGCGGTTATCGCCCAAAAATTCCCTTTTATGACCGATCTCGAAGAAAACAAAGATTATTTCTGGTGCAGTTGTGGCAAGAGTAGCAGACAGCCGTTCTGTGACGGCAGCCACAAGGGTTCCGACTTCACCCCGGTTAAATTCAACGTGAACAAGGCCAGATCATACGCCCTGTGTGGTTGCAAGCAAAACGACGGCCAGCCATTCTGCAACGGCACCCATAATCAGCTTTAGGATCAAATCTCGCGCACTAAGCGGGTCTCTACGATTTTGACGAAGGCGGAGGCGCCCAACGTCAGTGCATCGTCATTGAAGTCATAACCGGGGTTGTGCACTTCGCAGTTGCCCTCCGCGCCGCCGTTGCCGATATTGAAATAGGCGCCCTGCACCTCGCGAAGCATCCAAGAAAAATCCTCCGACGCCATGATCAAGGGCCCATGACGATCTACGTTTTCTTCGCCCACAAGCCCCGCCACGACATCAGACACAAATTCCGCTTCGCCAGGCGTGTTTACGGTGGGTGCGAAAAGATAGCGGAAATCAAATGTTGCCGAGGCCCCAAAACTTGCCGCTACATTCTTAATAATACGGCCCATGTTCTTTTCTACCGTCTCCATGGTTTTTTCCGAGAATGTTCGCACCGTGCCCGCCAGGTGGGCGGTCTGGGGAATTACGTTGTAGGCATTTCCGGCATGAATTTGTGTGATTGATAACACCGCCTGTTCTTGGGAATAAAGATTTCTAGAGACGATGGTCTGAAGCGCCGTAACCATTTGAGCTGCGACGATCACCGGGTCGACGCCCACTTCCGGTCGGGCTCCATGAGCACCGATCCCCTCGATATGAATATCAAAAAACCCACCTCCTGCCATCATCGGTCCGGGCCGCACCGCGAATTTCCCGACATCCAGGTTTGGTCGATTGTGCATGCCGAAAATGACGTCGCATGGGAACTGTTCAAACAAACCGTCCTCAATCATCGCCTTGGCGCCACCGATACCCTCCTCAGCCGGTTGAAAGATAAAGTGTACTTGACCGTCGAAATTCATTGTTTCTGCCAAATAGCGGGCCGCCCCCAACAGCATGGTCGTGTGCCCGTCATGCCCGCAAGCGTGCATTTTTCCTTCATAGGTGGAGCGGTAGCCGAAGGTATTTGCTTCCAGAATCGGCAGGGCATCCATATCCGCCCGCAAACCCACCGACCGGGTTGAGTTGCCAACCCGCAGGGTCCCCACCACACCAGTTTTGCCCAGACCCCGGTGCACTTCGCAGCCGTATTCAGCCAGCTTCTCGGCTACGATATCCGAAGTCCGGTTTTCTTCGAACCCAAGTTCCGGATGTGCATGAATATCCCGGCGGATTTCTGTCAAATCTTGGGCCCACTCGGCGATCCGGTCGATGCTACCAAGATGCTTGTTCATTACGCTTCCCCAGCAAGACGTTACTTTGGCTATCGGTCAAACGCACTAAACAGGTCGGCAAGGCAAGTTGCAAGCGATCCATCCAAAATCCCATCCACAGCTTTCCTCGCCCGAGTGCCATCCAGGATTGGGCCACTCTTTTCCATCACGTTAACCCAGCCAGGATAGGGAAACGTCAGATCCACCAGGGTGGTGACACCGCTTAGCATCAGATCAGCGTAGGCCGCCTCAGCGGCGTATTTCTTGTCATCATCATGGGCTCCAAAGGCGCAGGACCGTTCGTACAATCCAGTCATATGGTGTTCGCGGACCGAATGATCCTCGCGAATGCCGCGGTAGAGCGCCTCCGTACAGGGATGAGAATGGATATTGACGAAACCGGGGATCAGGCAAAGACCCGCGCCGTCAATGGTCCGATCGCTTGCACCTTGGTAGGTCTGACAGACATAAGTGATTTCTTTGCCTTTGAAGGCCAAATCGCTGCCTTTTAGATAACAATGGCTTTGCCGGGCCTCGTCCCAACCGACAATCCAGTCCAAGTTCTTGAAATGGGTTATGGTCATAGGCTATCTCCCTCGTTCTTGACTCATCTTGGGATCGCGGGCACCCCTTTCGCAAGATTTGAATTGGAGAGGCCAATGGACCTGGAGAAGATCCGCGCCGAGACGCCCGGCATCAAAAACGTCATCCACCTGAACAACTGCGGCGCCGGGCTGATGCCACAACCTGTCCTGGATGCAGTTGTCACGCATCTGCGGCGGGAAGCGGAAATCGGCGGTTATGAGGCGGCTCGGGAAGCGGATGCCGCAATCGAAAACAGTTATGATGCCATTGCGGCCCTGCTGAACTGCCGCCGGGAGGAAATCGCGGTGGTGGAAAACGCTACGGTGGCCTGGGATATGGCGTTTTACGGTTTGCCCATGGGTCAGGGAGACGTGGTGCTAACGGCAGTATCTGAGTATGCCTCGAACTACATAGCCTACCTGCAAAGGGCCAAACGCGACGGCATCGATGTACGCATAATACCCAATGACAAATATGGCCGCACCGACCCGGCCGCCTTGGCCAGCATGATCGACGACAAACGGGTCAAGCTGATTTCCATCACTCATCTGCCAACCAATGGTGGCCTCATCAATCCGGCGGCAGAAATCGGTAAAATCGCGCGAGATGCAGGCATTCCGTATCTTTTGGATGCTTGCCAGTCCGCCGGGCAACTACCCCTGGATGTTCGAGCCATTGGCTGCGACATGCTTTCCGCCACCGGGCGCAAATACCTGCGCGGGCCACGCGGTACGGGCTTTCTTTACGTACGCAATGACTTCCTCGAACGGCTAAAACCACCAATGCTTGATCTGCACGGCGCCCAATGGACCGAAGGGGGTCGCTATACACTAAGAAAGGACGCGCGACGTTTCGAAAACTGGGAGTTTAATATCGCCGGCCAGATAGGACTTGGCGTCGCCGTCGAATACGCCAACGCGCTCGGCCAGGATGCTATTCATGGCCGCATCGTCAAGCTCGCGGATATGCTCCGCAAAAGCCTCAGCTCGGTTATCGGCATTACTGTGCATGACATCGGGCATGAGAAAGGCGGCATCGTCAGCTTCTCGACATCGACCATGGATCCCGAAACGCTGAAGCTGCGTCTACGCGAACAGAAAATTAACTGTTGGACATCACGCACTTCTTCGACACGAATCGACATGACCAGGCGTGGACT
>CAXGCE010000250.1:0-4203 GCA_964007795.1 uncultured Alphaproteobacteria bacterium
ACGGGGCGGCATAATGTTTCCCCGATACCAAATCAACATCATGGCGATGTATACATCGGCCAAACTCATGGCATCGCCCAAAAGGAATGGTCCAGGATCAATGGCTTGTTCCAACACAGCCATGGCCTCGCTCATACGCTCCACTGCTGCTGTGCGGGTCGCCTCGATGGCAGTGTGGTCGGAGGTGAAACGTTCTGGGTAGCCGGCGCGTAGTACCGCCTCGTAAAGGTTTACGCTGGTAAAAACAGTCCAGCGTAAAAATTTTCCGTGCTCAGACGTGCTCGGCGACGGCGCAAGGGCCTTTTCCGGGAAACAGGCGGCAAGGTGAATGAGGATCGCGGCGGTCTCGGTCATGATGGAACCATCAGGCAAAACAAGGACCGGAAGCTGCTTCCAGGGGTTGGTCTCCCGAAAACTCTCCGCCAGTGGCGTGCCCGGCTTTGATTCCAATTCAACTAATTCAAACGGTGCCTCTGCTAGTTTCAAGGCGGCCTCGACTACAAATCCTCCTGAACCAGGTCGGTTATAGAGACGGTATGACATGATTGATTACTCCGTTTGTTCCGGAACCCCAGCGCCTAGAATCTGCGCCTTGACCATGGCATTAATATCTTGGTCGCTATATCCCACTTCGGCCAAGAGATCATAGGTATGTTCGCCCAACAGAGGTGCGCCCTGCCGGATCGAGGTTGGCGTACCTTCGAAGCGCGCCGCAGGACGTGCTTGGCGAAGCCGGCCCGCATGCTGGTGTTCGTACTCCACCACGATGTTGCTGGCCTTGATTTGGGGGTGTTCGATCATTTGTTTGCGGGTTAATACAGGTGCGCAGGGGACGCCGGCGTCATCAAGGGTTAGCAGCCATTCCGCCGCCGGTTTTTCAAGTAGCACCTCCTGGATCAAATTCAGCCTATCGTTAGCATTCTCATCCCGCAGGGCCGGGGTTAGAAAGCGTGGGTCATTTTGTAGATCCTCACGTCCGGCGACCTTGCAAAAGCCCTGCCATTGCACATTAGTCATGGTCGAAACAGTGATATAACCATCCTTGGTCTCGTAAATCAGGTCGATGAAGGTAGCGGCTCGCTGTTCGCTGACTTCGCGTCCGACGAAGGTATGTCCCCCCATGTCAGATGACCACAGAAAAGCGATGATGGAATCGAGCATGGAAATTTTGACGTGCTGGCCCTCGCCAGTTTTTGCCCGCCCTGCAAGTGCGGCCGTGACAGCTTGCGCGGCAGTGACGCCAGTCAGTTTGTCCGGCAGGATTGTACGGATGAGCCGCGGTCTATCCTTGTCTGAGCCCGCCTGTACAGTGGCTAGCCCTGACAGGGCCTGAATAATTGGGTCGTAGACAGGCTTGTGCGATAATGGGCCGTTTTCACCCCAACCGCTCATGGAGACATAAATCAGGTCAGGTGTAATGGCACGTAGTTCCGGCTCGCTGATCCCTAACCTTTCAACAACGCCAGGGCGAAAATTCTGTATAAAGACGTCCGCCGTGGCGACCAGTTTTTTTAGCGCTTCTTTGCCTTCCTTGTTTTTGACGTCAATGGCGATCGATCGCTTATTGCGGTTGTTGTTGAGAAATACGGCGCGCAGATCGTTTGGGCCGTAACCGGCTTGGCGCGTATAATCTGGTCGTTGGGGAGCCTCTACTTTGATGACATCCGCTCCCTGGTCGGCCAACATCATCGTGGCAAAAGGTCCAGCGATAACATTGGTAAAGTCGATAACACGATAGCCGCTTAGCGGTCCTGACATTCAAGTCTCTCCTGGCGTTACTGGTTACATTCTAGCTTCCGCCAGCAAATCAGCTAACTGTTTGGGGGCGTCGCTGTCTTCCATGGCAGCATAGAAACGGGGCAGCCAGGCAGCTGCCAAAGTATTGCCCCGTTCGTCATCTGTCAGAAAAGCGCCGGCTATCAACGGAATTGTGACCAGTTGGCCTGCTGCCTCCCTGTTATAGGCTAACGTGACGTCGTCTCGGGCAAGATCTGAGACGCCGCCTTCGTTTAACGCCTCAAAATATGTATCTAGTAAGGCCTCTTGGTTCTTGCGGCGAATTGTGGGCATGAGATTGCCGTTCAAGAAATAGGCTATGTCGTATGAAAACGACTGGATCATAAAGGCCTGCCAGTCAAGAAAACGCGGTTTACCATTTTGAAACAATATATTACCCAAATGCGTATCCGTGTGACAAAGGGTCTGGTTGGGATTTTTTGCGGCAAATTCGATCAGCTCGCCATAGGCGCCCCTGGCTTCATCCAAGGCGGAACGCAATTCGACAGGCATGCCGTCGCCAAAACGTTCCAGGAACCCGGGGATCACCTGGTTGGCCATGCCAACCAAAGCCGGTGCCATCACGGCGCTATTGGGGATCCAATCGTGGCCGTCTAGGTTTTTGCGTTGCCAGTATTTAGCGTGCAGGCCGCCCAGGGCGGTCATGATTGCGTGGGCTTCTTCCGCGGTTGCGCCGTCTAGCATAATTTCTGGGTCGTGCGTGCCCAGGTCTTCGATGACGATGGTGAAGGCATCCGCACTATCCGTTATATCCACGTGATAGGGTCTTGGGGGGTTACAGGGATTGTCTTCGGCAAAATTACGATAAAATGCCACTTCACGCTGAAACAGTGCCAAAGCGGTGCCGAATTCCTTGGTTGCAGCGTCCTTGGGGGCTAGTTTCACTATGAGGCTGCTGGGCGCTGCCGCCGGTTTTTCGTCATATCGTAGACGGACGCGGGCCAATTGGCTGACGAATCCCGCATCCTGGTTCAAATCCTCTCTAGTCAGGTCAACCACTTGGCAATCGGAAATATCAGACTGGGTATTCAGGACCTTGCTGATCCAGCCCGGGTTAATCTCCATAATGTCATCGAGAATGGGTATATCGGTCATTGCACCAGCCTTTTTACAATCCAGCCAGGAAATCAGCCAGGGCCTTGTTGACCTCTTCTGGTTGATCGATATTGACGCCATGTGCTGCATCGTCCACGCGGACGTTAATAGAACCGGTAATGTGACTGGCCATGTAGTCGGAGCCTGTCAGATAGGGTGTGTCGTTCTCACCCACCAGGACCAGCGTGGGTACGGATATCTCTGGCAAGCTGTTGATAACGCATGCATCCACTTGGCTCATGATGCCCCGTGCCGCTAGGGCCAAGCCGGTGGCAGTGTTTTGTATGCTTTCGTTTACCTCTGACGCACCACCTAGGGCGTCTAATCCGCCATCATCCAGGGATTGGGCACGCGCTTCCGTCCGCTCATTCCAGACTGCACGGGCCTTGTCGCTGCGATAACCGGGGCCGCACCCCTGCAGATACAAGGCCATAACTCGACCAGGATAGCGGACGTTAAAGACCAGGGACATGAAGCCACCAAGGGAATGGCCGCCGATAATGGCGCGCTCAACGCCCAGGTAATCCAACACGGCGGCCATGTCGTCGGCTGTGTTGTTCTGGCTATAAAGGCTCAGATCGTCAGGGCATTCGGTCCGGCCATGGCCGCGCATATCCCAGGTGATCAGTCTGTAGCGGTTTCTGAAGTTTTCGACCTGACCGCGCCACATTTCCGTCGAAGCGCCGAACCCGTGGGATAACAGAATTGGTGGGCCGTCGCCGCCGCTATCTTCGAAATATAGGCGAGCGGCACCCTGGTTGATAAGCGGCATTAGGTCTCCTCAAATATTGTTTGTCCCCGGCTTGGAAGCATCGCCTGGCGCGTGAGGACGTATGCATCATGTTAGCGATAGCACCCCGGTCAATCTAGCGTAGCTAGAATATATAATTGCATTCAAGTCGCATCATTTTGGATGTCTTTTTTGCATTGGATATTTACGAAATGGTTTACTCGAGTGCCAATCGGTTAATCCCTTCGCCAAACATCGACGGGAACCCAGCATAATCTGAATAATCATTCCGCAGAATACTCGGTCCCTCCTGCAATGGATTTTTACGACCACCTATCACCATAATTTTTTCAGAACCATGAATTGGCTAGACGCTATCAAGTGAAAAAGGCTATCGATGGTTAGTTTTTTGAATTATTACAGAGCTTTAATTCTTGCGCGGTTGATACCAATTCCTTTAAAGCATCGATTTCATCAAAAGTAAGGTTTCTCAAATCTAGGTCCATATTTAGATTTTCAGTTTTCAAAGAAACATGGGATTTGTCATTAACAACATCAAATAATACTTCGTAAGTTGAAAT
>CAXGCE010000251.1:0-4201 GCA_964007795.1 uncultured Alphaproteobacteria bacterium
CATGTCGGGCCCCGACGATGAAGGAACCGTGTTGCCAGAACCGCCTCGTAACACACACAATGGAGGTTCAGCGACTTCTCCGCGTGTAACCACGTTTTCATCGCCCCACACTTGCAACAGCCATCTGCCAAGGTGCCCGACACACCAACAAACAGCGCCGACACGCCGGTTCAGGACGAGTCTGCAGAAGCCAATTCGCAGACCCTCAGCCGACAGTCGCGGCACCCCGCGCTGGTGCTGCCCGGTTATGCGTTCGAACGCTTGGGGTCGGATCGTCAACGTGTCGGCCGGATCAGCCTACTTGAGAAACCATTCCATCTACACCCTGGCCAAGGAGGCTATCATCACCCTGACCGAGTCACTGGCAGTTGAACTGGCACCGGAGATCACAGTGAACTGTGTTGCTCCTGGGCAGATCTCCGAGTCGGCCGACGACGACTCGTCCTGCGGCACCGCGCCACCAGCAGCCCTCTTGGTGGTTTTTCCGTTCTTCGAAGCCTTCCCATTCGAGGCCGACTTCCGCCGGCACGCCGGCGACGGAGAGGTCTTCGTCTTCCAGGCCGACCCGTTTGGCGGCATTGCGGATATCGTCCCAGGCCTCCTGTGTCAGAGGCACGCCATTGGCCAAGCGTTCCGCCTTGACTTGGCGCTCCTTATCGCCCGGCACAACAACCGGTTCATCGGGATTGGCAGGATTAGCACTTTTTACATAATCTATATAGCGAGTGATATCGTTGGCAAATCCACCGCCGCGATTAAATGCCTCGACAGAGAGATAGATGGACAACATGCCATTGGCAAATTGCTCGTTCGGCAGTCCAGTAGCACGGTTGCCGGTCAGGGAACCCCCCAGTAGTTCGCAAATAAAAGCCAAACCGGAACCCTTATGCTCGCCCATTGCCCGGATCGCGCCAGAGCCGTTGCGTTCCGTGGTCGGGGCATCGGGACCCGCCGTGCCGTACAACACTTCAGGGTCCGAAGACAGAGTGCCATTTTGGTCGATCAAAGCACCTTCTGGCAAAGGTTTCCCACCCTTGGAGGCAACCAGGACCTTACCCTCAGCAACAACGGACGTGGCGAAATCTAAAACCACGGGCGGCTCATCCCCGCGGGGAACGCCAACACAGAAGGGCGCAGTCGAAATTCGTGGCTCCGTCCCACCAAAAGGGGCGACCAGAACAGAACCTCGCGCATTAACAAAATGGATTGAGACATAGCCTTCGGCCGCCGCCATCTCGGCCCAATCACCGATGCGGCCAAGATGACCAGAATTATTCAAGGCAACCACAGCGGCACCGCTAGTCGCCGCCTTGTCCAGGCCCAGACGAACCGCCTGTTCACCAATAGTTTGGCCGAAGCCGTACTGGCCATCTAGAATGCACAAGACATCGCTATTGAAATCGATTTGGACCCTTCGCCCGGCATGGAATATGCCTCGCTTCAACCAGTCGATATAGCGAGATGTGCGTAAGACCCCATGGCTGTCATGCCCCGTCAGATTAGCACCCAATAGGCGCATGGCGATGCGCTCAGCCTCAACGCGCATGCAACCGCCGTGCTCAAAGATCGCTGCGACCAGAGCTTCCAGTTGCCCTGCGTCAACTCTCAATACCATCAAATGTTCCTTGTAATTCTGCCTCTGAACCTATTCAGCGGCTTGCAGTTCAGTGTTCATAGCGGCAACGGCTGGTTGCACTTCATTGATCATCAACTGGGTCTGGTGGATTGTATCCTTGTCGTCCGACGCCAGGGGCCTCAGAATCAATTTAGGCAGGCCGGCAAGGGCGAAGGCACGTACTTTTGAAATTATCTCAACCGCTCCACCCACAGCAAAACTCTCCCGCGAGTTTCGACCGCCGACGCGCTCAAACCGCTCAGCCGCCCGCGCCACCACATCATCCTCCCATTTACCAAAGCGGAAGTTGATGCCCGTGCCGAAATGATCCTCTTCAAAATCACGCCCCGCATCCCTCATACCTTGTTTTATCTTAGCCACGGTTACGCCCGCCTGGTCCGGGTTCTCAAAGGATGCCTGCCAGCCAGTGCCGTATTTGATGGTCCGTCGCACCGCCGCATCAGACGATCCGCCAATCCACAATGGTATGTTCTTTTGCACCGGCAACGGCGAAATACGTACGCCATCATATTGGAAGAACTCGCCATCCATTTTCACCGTTTCGCCCCGCCACAGACGGGAGATGATCTCCAATCCCTCGTCCGTGCGTTTGCCCCTGCGTTTCGTTGGGGTCCCTGTTGAACGCCAGTCAGCCGAAAATGTACTACCGATGCCAAAGGCTGGCAGAATGCGACCGTTACTCAAAACATCAATAGTGGCGCATTGCTTGGCCAGAACCAATGGATTGCGCAGCGCTACGGAGGCGACGTTCATGCCGAATTTGAGCTTTTTCGTGGCTCCTGCTATCGCCGCCATGGTCGTCATGCATTCCAGCATGGGTTCCTTGGAGACAAGAGTATCCGTCTGCCAGACAGAATCCACGTCACCCTCTTCACACATCTGGATCCATTTCCAGAAACCATCGGTGCTGGAAAAAGGATAGGTGGATAGTCCCACGCCAGCCTGAATGCTCATTATAGCGCTCCTCAGCGAAGAATTTTCACCACCATACCTGGGAACGTACTTAGGATGCCATAAGCAATCTTGCCATTGAAGCCCGCTCCACCGTAGGCTGACTGCCACACAGGATGGAGGATACATGCAGTTTATTCACAATGCCTGGTATGTCGCAGGTTGGGCCTCCGAATTCGGAGAAGATCTCCGTCGCGTGACTATATTGGCGACGCATTTGGTCATGTACCGTACTTCAGAAGGCAATGTCGTCGCACTTGAGGACCGTTGCCCCCACCGCCTGCTACCACTGTCCAAAGGACGGCGCATCGGCGACGGCATTCAATGCGGATATCACGGTATGACATTTGATCAGACAGGTACTTGCGTCCGTATACCAGGTCAGGACAAAATTCCCGCCAAAGCTTATGTCGAGAGTCGTCTCGTGCACCAGCGTCATGACATTGTCTGGGTTTGGATGGGGGACCCTATTCTGGCCAGCGTAGATGATATTTTTGATATGCCAGAATTCACCGACCCGTCTTGGGATGCCCATCAAGGAGGACAACTGCATCTAAATTCCCACTATTTAAATGTAGCGGAAAACCTGGTGGATCCTGCCCACGTTAGTTTTGTTCATTCTACTACTCTGGGTAGCGTCGCTAGCGAAGACGTTGCGGTAAAAACTGATGCCACAGGTGACCCTATCGTCGCCTGGCGTTGGATTCGGAACGCGCCGCCGGTGGGCTTTTTTCGGGAATTCGGCGAATTTGCCGGTAATGTGGACCGCTGGCACTACTATTACCTGCACTTGCCCTGTACGGCCGTAATCGATTTTGGCAGCGCGGACGTTGAGGTCAATATAGCAGAAGACCAGCGGAACCAGGGGTTGCGAATCTTTTCCCTCCATTTTATGACTCCCGTGGACGAGCGCCACACAATCGATCGCTGGATGCATATCCGCAACACGGCCATAAATGATGGGGCGGCGAGTGCAAAAATAGATGAATTGTTTAATATCGCCTTTGCCGAGGACAAGGTGATATTGGAGGCAATCCAAATTGAGGAAGACCGACCAATGAAACGCAAACCTATTCGCGTCGCCATCGATAAAGGACCGAATATCTATCGGAAGCGCATAGAACGACTAGTCCAAAAAGAAATTCAAAATTAATCAAGAGTTGCCATCATGCGGGTTACGACGACCATTCCGCAAAACGATTTATGCCAGGTTCCGAAAGCTGTTCAGGCTATTGAAGCCAAGGGCTACGATGGGGTCGTGACCCTGGAAAACCGGCACGACCCGTTCATGCCTCTAGGCGTCGCTGCTATCAATAGTACCCGCCTACAACTATCAACAGGCATTGCCATCGCCTTTGCCCGCAGCCCCATGGTTGTGGCCAATATCGGCTGGGATCTGCAAGCGGCGTCTAAGGGACGTTTCGTTCTTGGCATCGGTAGTCAGGTCAAAGGCCATAATGAGCGGCGTTTTTCAGCACCTTGGTCGCCACCTGCCCCACGTCTGAGAGAATATGCTCAAGCCCTACGCGCCATCTGGAATAATTGGAAAACTGGCGAGCCGCTGAATTTCGAAGGAGAGCATTACCGCTTCACCTTGATGACGCCAAATTTTAC
>CAXGCE010000252.1:0-4198 GCA_964007795.1 uncultured Alphaproteobacteria bacterium
GGGCATCGCGGGCCGCTTCTTCTTCAGCCATCACGGCGGTAATGCGGGCGATTTCCGACTGCTGGCGTTCCCGTTCCTTTTGTGACAGCTCAATCTCGCGTTGCTTCTCGGCCTGTTCGCGGGCCAGGGTCCGGTCAATCTCCGCAAGCTCGTTTTCCTTGGCTTTGTCCACCAGCTCGATCTGGCGATCGCGTTCGGCCTTCTCCAATGTCAGGTTACGGCTGATGTTGGCCAGTTCCTCTTCTCGCGCTTTGGCGATCAGGTCGATTTCCCTGTCCCGACGCTCCTTCTCTAGCGCCAGGTCTTTTTGTATTTCCGCGGTTTCTCGACGTTTTGCCTCTTCCGTTATGGCCAGGTCCCGGTCTGTGCGCATGCGTTCGAGGGTTTTTTCGTTGTCGATTTCCTTTTCTTCCACGCCCATGCGCTGATCGAGGACATAGATTTGTTTTTCGCCCAATTGCTTAGCTTGCTCGTTGGTGACTTCCTTATCCTGATTGGCTCGCGCCACGGCTTCATGACGCTCGATCTCAAGCAATTCCAACTGGGTATCCAAATCCTTTTGCCGAATTGAAACCGTGGTGCGTTTTTCTGTATCGTGAACTTTGCGCCTGGCATCGGAGGTAATTTCGGTGATTACTTTCAGGCCTTCGGCGTCAAATACGTTGTCTGTGCGGAAGAATTCTTTTCCCGATTGTTCCAATGTGACGATAGAAACCTCTTCCAATACCAGGCCGTTCGCAGTGAAGCTCTCGGTCACGCCGTTGCGGATATCCGTAGCGAAGTCGTCTCGATGCTGATGCAGTTCCTTCAGGGTCTTCGTCGCGGCGTAGCTGCGCAGAGCTCCGACGACCTTGGCTTCGAGAAGGTTGCGCACCAAGTCTGAATCGAAGGTTTTCTCACCCAGACTGCGGGATGCGATCAAGACCGCATCATCCGTATGGCCAACGTGGGTATACAGTTCCACCACCGCATCGATGCGGATGTTGTCCGAGGTCAGAATGGCCTGATCCCTGGAACGGGAAATGATAAGTTTCAAGGTTTCAAGTGAGACCCAACTAACCTCGTGAAAAACCGGTAGGACCAAGGCGCCCTTGCCCAAGCAGACTTTGGTGCCGCGAAAGCCAGTGCGAATGAAGCACATGTTGGCCGGCGAGCGCTTGTAGACCCAAATCGAAATAATGTAGAGGATCGCGATGACGACGATGGCCGTAATCAGTAGCGCAATTCCAACTTCTAGCATCGTGAAGGTACCCTTATCTTTGTGTTCGTATTCCTGTTTGCAGAAATTATAGTTTCAAACAAGCTCGTTCAGACAGTGCCGTTCGCCCCGCGCACCCCGAAATCAAACATGGGCGGCGGGCGGCGGTTACGCTTCGTGCCTTCGCGCAACTCCAGGGTCGCACGCAGATCGACTACAAAATCGTCGCCATGCAGGACAACGCCATAATCTTGCCTGGCGGAACCGGCGCTAAGCAAGCGGCGGGCCACATCTTTGCGTACCTTGCCGGGTTCCCGTTCTAAGGGGTCGCCCCAGCCTCCGCCGCCAGCGGTGCGGAATACCACCCGGTCACCGGGGCGGACGTGGACATTGTCAATTTTAGAGGGCAGGGGAGTTTTCTCACCGTCCTGGCGGACCAGCCATTTGGCCGAAACCGCGCCGGGTTTGCCGCCCAGAATTCCCCAGGGCTGACTTTCGTGGCGGTCATCATGGATCGACACATCGCCTTCCGCCAGCAGATGATAGATCTTTTCGATACCATTGCCCCCCCTGTGTAGACCGGCTCCGCCTGAGTCTATCACCGAATTGTAGCCCTCGATCACCATGGGATAATAGGTTTCCAGATATTCGGTGGGAATGCTCTCGAACAACGGCCACCAGGAATGGCCGTCCATGCCGTCGCCAATAGGCCGGCCGGGAATTCCGCCATAAAGCATCTCCATCAATTGGAAATTCTGGTTGTCTTTATCGGTCCCAGAATACAGGAAATGCGGGCTCGACCCATAACCGGCAGCCGTAGCCATGTCCGGTGCATTATGGCTTAAGACGCCGCCCAGAACATCGAATTGCCGTGACAGAGTATGGGTGCGGCAGCCTAATGGCGCGGGGAATTCGGGTTGGACCAAGGTACCTTTCGGCAAGGTAACATGGATCAGGTCATAAAAGCCGTCGTTAAACAGGATTTGAGGGTCGAAAACCATGATCATGTAGACGCCGATGAACATCTTGAACATGCCGTCATGGAGATAGAAATTGATTGGCCCCGGCGCTTGGGCCGCGGTGCCGGTCCAGTCAAAATAGGCATGTTCGCCCTCGCGCCAGACCGTCAGCTTCATCTTGAAGGGGCCGTTGCCACAGCCATCATCGTCGACGTAGTCCTCGAACGACTGCGGTTCGGTCGGCAGGTTCTGCACGATCAATTGCCGCATGGCTTTTTCGGTTCGTTCTAGTAAGGCCTCGCAGGCATGGGAATAAATATCCGCGCCAAACCGACTGCACAGTTCCACCACTCGCTTTTCGCCTACTCTGCAGCCAGCCAGAATGGCCATCAGGTTGGAATAGTTCACTTCCGGCGTGCGGGTATTGTTCATAATCAAGTCGAGGGCGGCTTGGTTCAGAACGCCGCGTTCGTAAAGCTTAATGGGTGGTATGCGCAAACCTTCACCGAAGATCGACGTTGCCGCCGTCGGCATTGAGCGGGGCACTGGGCCGCCGACATCCATCATGTGCCCGAACATCGAGGTAAAACCGACCACATTGCCATCAAAGAACACCGGCACCAGGATGATCCAGTCGTTGATATGGCTGACTGCACCACCGCATTTATAGGGGTCGTTCTGCAGGATCACGTCGCCTGGTTCCAGGTCGAAGTTTTGTGCCTTCAGCATCGCGGGGACGTAGGAACCGAAATCCCCGACGATCATCCGACCCTTGGGGTCGGTGATCATGGGATATCCGTCGTGCTGTTCGCGGATCACTGGCAACATGGCGGAGCGGAACAGAACTGCATCCATTTCATGGCGAGCATTACGCAAGGAATTTTCGATGAGGTCCAGGGTCACTGTGTCGAGCTTGTCGCCACTTGCTACTGGCTGAGCGGTCGGTGCCGCATCTGGCGACGAGCGCTGGGGAGCGGTCTTTGCCTCAGCTGCAACGGATGTCTCGTCGGCTAGCATGGCAGCGCATTTAGCTAAGGCATCGTCAGTTGCCCTCTGCAGGGCCTTGCCCGTGTCGCCATTCGCCCGGGCACTGCCGAACTGCATTTTCGATACGCCGTCTACTGTCAGTTTGACCAAAACGGTGACGCCGCCCCGTTCGGATTTGTGCTCCAGAACTTCTGAAGACCAGCCGCCGCCAAAGCGGGCGTTCAGATTTGCCGTGACGTCGCGGACATCTGCCGAAGCCGTTATGCTCGCGGTTTCCAGATCGGCAGAGGTGGCCGGGCGATGGTCTGCCGATAGTAGGCCCGCCTCGTTCATCTGGCTGGAGAATACCTTATCGAATTGTGCTTTGTTGGCTTTCAGCAAGTCGTCAAGAGATATTCGGCCACGTTCTGGATTTTGTTCGTTCATGGCCTAGCCTTGTACGCCTTCGGGGGAGATCATGATATTTAGATAGCGGTCCACAATACCAACATGGCCCGGATCGATAACGGTTGTCGAATCCGCCTGGGTAACTATCGCGGGACCGACCACGTGATTGCCAGCGCGCAGCAGTTTACGGTCATAAATGTTTGCATTCGCAAAGCCGCCGCTGAAATAGACTTGATGCTGTTCGAATATGGCACCGGAGGCATCTGGTGTTTCCAGTTCAAAACTGGGCAGCTGCACTTTTTCCACTTGGCCGGAACCCACCGCGCGTAGATTAACCAATTCCACTGGTCGATCTAGCCGGAATCCATAGAGCCTTTCGTGCGCTGAGGCGAAGCGGGCCTCGAGGTCAGCCAGACCGCCGTTTCGCATGTTCTCCGGATTTACTTGTAAAGGAAGTTCATCGCCTTGGCGGAAATACCGGACGTCGGCCTGATAGCTGAGTTCTTGGCGCCCCTCATCTATGCCTTCCTGGCGCAGCCAGCCACGGGCTTCCTGGCTCAACCGTCCATAGATCTCTTCTAACTGGCTGCCTTTGGCTTCCCTGACATTGTGTACATAGGTTTGGGCGAATTCGTTTTTCACATCGGAACAAAGGAAGCCCAGTGCG
>CAXGCE010000253.1:0-4189 GCA_964007795.1 uncultured Alphaproteobacteria bacterium
CATGGAATTAGGTAATGGATGCCACCATTACGACGGCTATATCGCACTTGGTTGTGTTATCCGAGGCGAAACTTCGCACTATGACCACGTATGCGGTGAATGCGCGCGCGGTTTGATGGATCTGTCGTTGGAGTTTTCTCTTGCCATTGGGTTTGGCGTTCTCACGGTAGAAAATCAGGAACAGGCCTGGGCGCGGGCCTCGGTTGACCAACTGGACAAAGGGAGAGCGGTTGCCAATGCGGCCCTACGCATGATCGAGGTTAAGCGGGAATTTGGATGTATCCCTTGATGAACCGAAACAGTGGCAGCGCAATATCTACAGTCGGGCCAAGGCGGCGAGCATCCCGGTTGGCGGCAGTGCAAGCTCTTTATCAAATAGCGCTTTGTGGTGAAGAGCCGAATGACGCGATGGTCGAGGATGCCATCATAGAATTTCTGACCTACCGCCTCGGTGCAGAACTGCCGGAAGATGCCTACGCCGAGGTGGACAACGAGATGTTTTCGGACTTGGTGCGGGGCACATTCCGTCAAAGCGAGCGCCTGATCGAAATTCTCGATAGAGTGTTGCCGGATCGTTGGAAATTTGCGAAGTTGGATAAAATTCTGGCTAAGATACTCGGATGCGCGGCTTATGAGATGCAATTCCGGGTCGACGTGCCCGTTGCAGTGATCATCAATGAATATGTAGAGATAACAAAAGCCTTCTATGAGGGTGACGAAGGCGGCTTTATTAATGGCGTACTGCAGGAAGTTGCAGAGAACCTCCGCGGCGATGAAGTGTTGGAACACAGAAATGAGCGCGCCAGATCCAAATAGATCGGTTGGTCCTAAGAATACTTTCGGTCAGAAGTCCGGTGAATTCGAATTAATTTCTCGGTACTTCGCGCCGCTTGCGGGTCCCGGCGGACTGGGCTTGACGGACGATGCCGCCTTGTTGACGCCTCGGGCCGGTTGCCAAATAGTGTTGACCACCGACGCTATTGTATCGGGTGTCCATTTCTTGCCGGAAGACCCAGGTGATGATTTGGCCTGGAAGCTTCTTGGGGTCAATCTTTCAGATCTGGCGGCAATGGGGGCGGAACCTGTTGGATACTTGATCACCACCGCCTGGCCCAGGGATTTGCCCGAAAGCTGGATCGCCTCATTTGCCAAGGGCTTGGGCATGGCGCAGGAAAGTTTGGGTGTCAGCCTTTTGGGTGGCGATACGGTGGTGACGGATGGACCACTTACTCTTTCTCTGACTGCCGTGGGCGAAGTGCCACTGAATGGCGCCTTGCGTCGCAGTAGCGCGCAGGTTGGTGATTTAATTTTTGTTTCCGGCCGGATTGGAGATGCCGGCGTGGGTTTGCGCGTCCTTCAGGAAGACAGGCCGGGCGATAACGATGACGAACAACGGTACGCGGTGGAGCGTTACCGGCGACCAAGGCCGCGGTTAGCATTGGGCGCGGCGTTGCGCGGCGTCGCTCGTGCCTGCATCGATGTCTCGGATGGCCTGGTCGCAGATTTGGGGCATTTGGCGGAGCAATCCACAGTAAAAATGACGGTTCGTTTGAACTTGGTTCCGGTGACACCCTTGGCCGAAATGTTAGGGGGGCCGGCGGGGGCCATCGTAGCAGGGGATGATTATGAGTTGCTCTTTACGGCCCCTTCCGAGAAACAAGACAGAATTTTTTGTTTGACTAGTGATTTGAGTGTTCCCATTAGCGTCATTGGTCGCGTCGAAGATGGCTACGGCATTGAAATATTGGACGCAACTGGCACAGCCGTCTCGCTGACCTCGCCCGGTTACCGGCATTTCTGATTAACACACTCTTAACAATTTAATCACTTAGTAGTTAATGGCAAAATCGAAGAATTCTTGAACCCTGAGATCCCGCGCAAAGGCGATTGAATTTTAACCGCTAGTCTTGTCCTGCCGACAACAAATCTCTAGGTTGCAGTGTGTTTATGCACCCCCAATATCGTAATGTTGCGTTGCTGTCGTTCTGCCAGGCGATCTTTATGTGCGGCCAGACGGCGTTGTTTTTCGTCGGCAGCCTCATCGGCTACGAGCTGGCTCATGATAAGGCGCTGGCTACTCTCCCTGTCACCGCCGTGATCTTGGGCACGGCGGTGATGACCATTCCTGCGTCGTTGATTATGCACCGGATTGGTCGGCGGGCGGGTTTCATGGGCGCAGCAATGTTTGGTTTGTTCGGATTGTTGATCTGTGCTTACGCCTTGTATATTTCCCAATTTTGGTTGGTGTGTGCCGGCGCACTGATTATTGGGTTCTATAATGCTTTCTGCCTGTATTACCGGTTCGCCGCGGCGGACGCAGCGACGTCGACGTTTCGGCCTAAGGCGATTTCACTGGTTATGGCGGGCGGCGTGGTCGCTGGGGTGATCGGCCCGTCTCTAGCCACTGAGAGTCGGAATTGGATTCCCGAGTTTGAATTTCTTGCCAGCTATCTACTTCTTGCAGTTTTGCCAATCTCAGTATTCATCCTAGTTTCCTTTGTACGTATTCCGCGGCCGACGGCAGCGGAGCTGAAACATCAGGGCCGGCCGCTTTGGCAAATCATGTTAGAGCCGAAGTTTATTGTCGCCACCGGGTCGTCCATGGTCGGGTATGGCATTATGGTCCTGCTGATGACGGCAACTCCCCTAGCCATGATTGCCTGTAACCATGCGGTGGACGATGCGGGTTTTGTCATTCAATGGCATGTGGTCGGCATGTTTGCTCCCTCTTTCATAACCGGGCATTTGATCAGTAAGTTTGGCTTGATCCGGATCATGTTAACCGGCGCTATTCTGCTTATGGGATCGGTTGCAGTAGCATTACTGGGTATTGCAATATGGCATTTTGCGGTTTCCATGTTCTTAGTAGGGGTCGGATGGAATTTTCTTTTCGTCGGCGGTTCCACCCTTTTGACAGAGGTGCACACGTATTCTGAACGGGCCAAAACTCAGGCGGCCCACGATTTCCTGGTCTTTGCTATGACAGCCATAGGTTCGTTTTCCTCAGGTCAGCTATTGCAGCGGTACGGGTGGGAGCAAGTGAATTTGATGGCATTGCCCTTTATCGTAGCCGTCACTGTACTTGTCATTTGGTACGCTTTCGTCCGCCGCGCGGAAGAACAGGCGGCGACGGCAATTTGATAGCCGATAACCGCTCCATCGCCCTGCTCGAGGCGTTGATGGATCCCGCTTACAGGCAGGTCAGTGTATGGATATTCCGGAAAATTGCGCAATTGGTTGGTGCAAATGGATGTAAATCACCTGACAGTTCTTTAACTTGAATTTCCTATAAGGTAACTCCGAGTCTCAGCAGTGGTTCAATTTAATGGTCACATTGTAGCGTGAGAATAAGGTGACAGGCATTAGTTGCGTTTCTGGGGCTTCTCTGGCATTTATCGCCCGCATTGCTGTCAATAGGCGAATTCGTTAGGTGTTTTGACCCACACTTCATTAAACCAACTTTCGACAAGACCCAGCAAAAAGAGGACATGATCTATGTCAGCAGGATTGGCTTTCGCCATCGTGTGCGGATTGTTCGCACTAGTTTACGGTATCTGGGCGACACGCTCGGTATTGTCTGAGAGCGCCGGTAACGAGCGCATGCAAGAAATTGCGGCGGCAGTGCAGGTCGGTGCCAAGGCTTATTTGAACCGTCAATACATGACCGTCGGAGCAGTCGGCGTGGTAATTTTTGTCATCCTTACTCTGTTGTTCAACATTACTGTATCGGTTGCCTTTTTGGTCGGCGCTGTCCTGTCCGGCGGTGCAGGATATATCGGCATGAATGTTTCGGTCCGAGCCAACGTGCGCACTGCCGAAGGTGCTCGACAGAGCTTGGCAAAAGGCCTTGACATCGCTTTCAAATCCGGTGCCATCACGGGGATGCTGGTCGCTGGCCTTGCCCTGTTGGCAGTGTCTGTCACGTACGCAGTGCTGCTGAAGATGGGTGTTTCGGGACGCGAGATGATCGACCCGCTGGTGGCGCTTGGTTTTGGCGCCTCCTTAATTTCTATCTTTGCTCGTCTTGGCGGTGGAATTTTTACCAAGGGCGCCGACGTTGGTGGTGACCTGGTTGGCAAGATTGAGGCTGGCATTCCCGAGGATGATCCACGCAACCCCGCCACCATTGCTGATAATGTGGGTGACAACGTGGGAGATTGCGCCGGCATGGCTGCTGATTTGTTCGAAA
>CAXGCE010000254.1:0-4170 GCA_964007795.1 uncultured Alphaproteobacteria bacterium
GTCGATCTCCTGGCCAACGCGGTCAAGGTGACATTGGGGCCTAAGGGCCGCAACGTGTTGCTGGACAAATCATTCGGCGCACCACGGGTGACAAAGGATGGCGTAACGGTTGCCAAGGAAATCGAACTGAAGGACAAGTTCGAGAACATGGGTGCCCAGATGGTGCGCGAAGTCGCCTCCAAAACAAATGACGCTGCCGGTGATGGCACCACCACCGCGACCCTCTTGGCCCAGGCCATCGTGCGCGAAGGAGCCAAGTCCGTAGCTGCCGGTATGAACCCGATGGATTTGCGGCGGGGCGTAGACCTGGCGGTTAACACTGTCGTCGCTTCCTTAGAAAAGAGTTCTAAGAAAGTCTCCAACCGCAAGGAAATCGCCCAGGTCGGGGCCATTTCTGCCAATGGCGAGGACGAGATCGGTGAGATGATCGCCACCGCCATGGAGAAGGTAGGTAATGAAGGTGTTATCACGGTAGAAGAAGCCCAAAGCCTGGATACCGAGCTGGACGTCGTCGAAGGTATGCAGTTCGATCGCGGTTATCTCTCCCCTTACTTCATCACCAACGCGGAAAAGATGGTTTCCGAGCAGGAAGACCCCTACATCCTTCTGCATGAAACCAAGTTGACGTCGTTGCAGGCCATGCTGCCCATCTTGGAAGCAGTCGTTCAGTCTAGCCGACCCTTACTGATTATCGCCGAGGATATAGAGGGCGAGGCCCTGGCAACACTGGTAGTCAATAAGCTGCGCGGCGGCCTGAAGGTTGCCGCCGTCAAGGCCCCGGGTTTTGGTGACCGCCGTAAAGCCATGCTGGAAGACATCGCCATTTTGACCGGTGGCCAGGTCATCTCTGAAGATCTGGGCATCAAGCTGGAGAACGTCACCCTGGATATGCTAGGCACCGCCAAGCGGGTCGCCATGACCAAGGAAGAGACCACCATCGTCAATGGCGCTGGCAAGAAGGCAGACATTACCGGGCGCTGTAACCAGATCCGAGCGCAGGCAGAGGAAACAAGCTCTGAATACGACAAGGAGAAGCTGCAAGAACGTCTGGCCAAACTGGCTGGCGGTGTCGCGGTAATCAAGGTTGGAGGCGCTACGGAAGTCGAGGTCAAGGAACGCAAGGATCGTGTCGACGACGCCCTATCCTCCACCCGAGCCGCGGTCGAGGAGGGCATTGTGCCCGGCGGCGGTGCCGCTCTGGTTTATGCTGGCCGTGCCCTGAACAAGCTAAAGGGCGGAAACGCCGACCAGCAGGCGGGCATCGACATCGTCCACCGCGCTATTCAGGCACCAATCCGGCAAATCGCGGAAAATGCAGGCGTCGATGGCTCCGTCGTCGCTTCCAAGGTATCGGAAAGCAAGAATACAAACTGGGGCTTCAACGCCCAGACCGAGAAGTATGTGGACCTGGTCAAGGACGGCATCGTTGATCCTACTAAGGTGGTGCGCACCGCCTTGCAGGACGCTGCCTCCGTTGCGGGCCTGCTGATCACCACAGAAGCTATGGTTGCCGAAAAGCCCCAGAAGAAGGCCGCTGGCCCTGGCATGCCTCCTGATATGGGTGGCATGGGTGGAATGGACGGAATGGGCGGAATGGGCGGAATGGGCGGAATGGGCGGAATGGGCATGTGAGCCAGCCGCGCATACCCTAACCACCATACAGGGGCAGCGGCAAAAGCCGCTGCCCCTAATTCATTTCATGGGGCGTGGATTTGGAAACCGTTAGCCGAACAAGTGGTCGGAGACAAAGGGATTTGACTGGCGCTCGTGGCCAATGGTGGAGAGAGGCCCATGGCCGGGGATAAAAATGGTATCGTCACCCAGGGGCCAAAGTTTCTCGCGGATGGAATGGACCAAAGTGGCGTGATCACCGCCAGGCAGGTCCGGACGGCCGACAGAACCCGGGAACAGCACATCACCAACGATTGCCACCTTGTCCTTAGCGCCGAAAAATACCACATGACCAGGGGTGTGACCGGGGACAATGATGTACGGTGATAATTTCGTTGCCAAAGCTCACCGTGTCACCATCCTTCAGCCAATGGGTTGGTACAAAGGAACGCGCGCTTTCGAATCCAGGCCTTGTGGAATGTTCGCCCAGGCCGTTGATCAAAAATAGATCATCTTCGTGGGGCCCTTCGATAGTCACGCCCAGACGTTCGGATAACTCCGCAGTGCCGCCCGCATGATCCAGATGGCCATGAGTGAGCAGAATTTTTTCAACCGTGACGCCTTGATCCGTGATGGCTTTTTGTATGCGTTCAACGTCGCCACCAGGGTCGGATACCGCGCCCTTCATATTCTCTTCACACTACATGACCGTGCAGTTCTGGGCACAGGGCGTGACTGGAATTACAACAGCCTTCATGAAACGGGGTGTCCTGCTTACGGAATGATGGGGCTGCTAAAACTAGGACGCTACTGCAGCGCTACCGCTTCCAGATCATGCCCATAGCAGGCGGCCATGGCGGCGGAAAAATTGTCAAACCCGGCAAGTTCCCGGCCGTTGGCGCCATGCACCACGTAGATGGTCTGGCCCTTTACCTGATGGGAACGGATATAGGCCAGTTGATCAGCGCCCAACATAGCCAGTCCTTCCGTAGACAAAGAGCGCAAGTCGTCCCGCTGAACGATATTTTCGTTACCCTTCATTGCTCAGCCCTCCTTCGGTCGTCCGTGACCGCCATCTTGCCCTGGTTTTTGGGCGGACCCGCAGCGATGTCAATGATACGGGAGACGACTTCCGGCTGCGGCCGGACCAAATCAATATGAAGGAGGCCGTTGTCCAAGGAAGCGCCGGAAATCTCGATGCCCTCAGCCAGGACAAAGCTGCGTTGAAATTGACGCGCCGCAATGCCGCGGTGGATATAAACCCGCTCTTCGTCATCCGTCTGCCGGCCGCGCACGATGAGTTGATTTTCTTCGGCTGAAATTTGCAGGTCTTCCCGTGCGAATCCGGCCACGGCAAGGGTGATGCGCAGACCGTTTTCCGCAATGCGTTCGATGTTGTAGGGGGGGTAGCCATCGTTGGCTGATTTCGCCACACGGTCCAGCAACTGTTCGAAATGATCGAAGCCCAAAAGCAACGGGCTGTTAAACGCAGTCATTCGGTTCATTACGCCACCTCCTCAAATTGAGCGGGCATGGCGGTCCTACGGATACATAGGTCACCACAACTTCGCCGAACCCCTGGGCTGCCTTTTCAGCATGCCCTCTGAGCGTCCGCACGCGGCCCGGAACGGCACCGCATGTCCCATATGTAGGAACGATCCGATGCTGGCGCAAGTTATGTCGTACTTGCACAAAACATTTGTTTTCAATATAATCTTGTTTTGTTCCCTATTTATTTCGATTCTATTATAATGTCCAAAGCTGAAACCGGCCCTCGCCTACAAGATCTCGCCTATCAGGACTTACCCATCGCAGCCTGGTGTCTAACTTGTGGTCGTCACAAGCTGTTGCCGGTCGCACCATTGCTAGCCCGGATAGATGGTCGCACTGCGGTAACAGCTCTGGCCGGCCGTTTGACTTGTAGTGCTTGCGGCGGCCAATCTATCGAAACCCGGCCGCATTACGCGAGCCTGGGCGTCGTGGCGGGGCATCGGTGGCACCGCAATTGATCCGAAGATTGATCATTGCCCATGGACAGCAAATCCCTATACTGCGCGCCGCATTTGATCCCTTCTTTCAACAGTATGGCAGCGTCATGGCGGATGAGATTAACAAGGTCGTATTGGCATATTCTGGTGGACTAGACACTTCGGTCATTCTGAAATGGCTGCAGGAAGCCTACCAGTGCGAAGTGGTCACCTTCACCGCTGACCTGGGCCAGGGAGAGGAAGTGGAACCTGCCCGGGCCAAGGCGAAGATGATGGGCATCAAGGAAATCTATGTGGAGGACGTGCGAGAGGAGTTCGCCCGGGATTTCGTGTACCCGATGTTCCGTGCCAATGCCCTATACGAGGGGCTGTACCTTTTGGGCACCTCCATTGCCCGACCGTTGATTTCCAAGCGTCAAATCGAAATCGCTGCAGAGACAGGAGCGGACGCTGTGGCCCATGGCGCTACGGGCAAGGGCAACGATCAGGTTCGGTTCGAATTGGGCTATTACGCACTAAACCCGGATATCAAAGTGATCGCGCCGTGGCGGGAGTGGGACTTAGGCTCCCG
>CAXGCE010000255.1:0-4154 GCA_964007795.1 uncultured Alphaproteobacteria bacterium
CGGGAACACCCGTGTGAGTGTTAAGGGCCTGTTGCCGATGTTTTTAATGCCGTGAATGCAATTTTTAGGGTTGTAGATGATCGTATTGGGGCCGATTTTCGGGCGATTGATCGAGTATTCGCCGTTGCTCTCGCGGTTCAAATTGACCTTCTAAGTGTTGTGATGTTGGGGCGTCCAAGCTGTACCGGCTGGGATTTCCAAGACGCCTGGGCTGAAGCCATGGCTAAGTGTGCGGTCGGCGTTGATCAGAAATTCGCAGCACACTCCATCTGCACGGCCAGGCCGGGTATCCGGGGGGGCATCGTCAAGGTGTTGGACCTAGGGTTGCCTGATCATGGCGCCATCTCTTGTCGTTGATCTTCGCACCTTCCGATATGACGACGATGCCAAAGTCCAGTATTCGTTCCAAGCCGTCCGTAAAGAAGGTACTATTGACGTCAGTGGTGATGGCCGTCGGCTCCGCCGGTTCGAGATGGACATTGAAAAACGCCAAATCTGTCCTACGGATATGTTGAGGGATTAAATTCTCTCCCAACCGTCGGGCCCGTGAGCTTCCAGGGGCCGGAAGCTGGCCTTGTAAGCCATCTTGTGGCTTTCCTCGATCCAATAGCCTAAATAGACATGGGGTAGGCCGCGCCGTTTAGCCTCCTCTAAGTGCCATAGTATGATGAATTTACCGGGACTGTCCTTAGCGAGGTCAGGATCGAAAAAGCTATAGACCAGGGAAAGGCCGTCATCTAATGGATCGGTTAGGCAGACGCCGTAAAGTTCATTATTCTTGGAGCGAAATTCGACCAGTTCCGCGGGTAGCGGCGTATCTTGCACCATGGCCAGATAATCGTCGAAATTCATCCCCGCCATGCCGCCGTCCCCATGACGTGAACGCACATATCTGTTAAACAGTGCGAAATGCTCGCCTCTTCCCTTGGCCGGCATAACCGCCGCTGTAATGCCGCTATTTCGTTTGGCGATGCGCTGCAAACTACGGCCGGGCTTGAATTCATCCACCGGTACGCGTACTGCGCGGCAAGCCTGACATTCCGGGCAATTGGGCTTGTACGCCACACTTTGACTACGCCTGAATCCGGCGCGGGAGAGTTGGTCGTGTAGTTCTTGCGGCGCACCGGCAGAGCTCAGGTCCGTGAACACCATCTGCTCCACTCGATCCGGCAAATACGGGCAGTTGGAACTGCGAGAGAGAAAGAAATAGGTCAAGGATTGCGGAGAGAATGGTTTCATGGGGATAGATTTTGTCGAATATCTTTTATAGACCATACTACCAAGGTGCGAGAAGGAATGAATATGCAAGCCAAAAACAACACGATCTGCAGCCCGACACCATGAAGGTAATCGCTGAATTTATAGTGCCTCGGGCCCAAGACCAACAAGTTTGTTTGATAACCCTTGGGCGTGAGGAAGGAGCAATTGCTGGCATTGATCACCAACTGTCGCGTTGCCTTTGACAGGGTGGTGCAACCAGTTGGAAATTCGGAGGTAATATTCTGGTGGTACAGCACCAGAGCAACTTCCAGGCCGTGCGAATGAAACGTGCGGAATTGGACTTGGAGATGGAAACCCAAGACTGGGAACATATTGATGAATTTAGCGCTGTGTTGAACTCAGTCGGCGACAATGTGCGAGAATTAATTGACACGCCTGACGCCGGTTAGGTCTCTAGCCCGTGAAACTGACGTTGCTGTAGCGGCCACGGTAATAGACCAATGGGTCCCCTTCGTGGTCATGGCGTAGCTCGATGACCCGACCAATCAAGATGACGTGGTCGCCGCCGTCGTGCACGGCCTCTGTTTCGCAATCGAATATAGCTAGGGCATCCGGGACCAGGGGATTGCCCAGGGTGGATGTGTAGCTGTCCATTGTCTGGAAGAAGTTGCCCCCGTCGGCTGCGAAACCGTCGGAAATATTGTCCTGTCCTTGGCGCAGGATATTGACAGTGAACTGCCCCGAGGCCAGGAAATCATCGAATTTAGTTGCTTCCCGGCCCAGGCAAAACAGCACCAACGGAGGATCAAGCGACACCGAGTTGAACGAATTTACCGTCACGCCGACGGCCCGCCCATCCGCGGTTGTCGTTGAAATTACTGTCACGGCGCTGGCAAAACAACCCATAGCGTCGCGAAATTCTCGCTGATCAATGAGATTGATACTCATATTGATGGCATTAATCCCCTGCGACTCCAATCGCCAAGTGCCTGTCCCTACATCAGCACAATGGCGGCGACTTTAGTAATTTAGAACATGTTTGAAAAAAGGGCACGACAAATTGACGACAACCATTTTGAAGTACGTCCTGGGCGCCACTTAGACTTACGCGAACCTAACCCAATATAGCCACCATCCAGCGTCTTGTGTACGGTTGCCCGTATCACCTTCGGTCATTTTGGAAATATGGCCGTAATCAGCCGTTGCCGTGCTCTGACCAAATTAGAGGGCGATCTTCATCCCGACAAATTCCTAAACACAGGCGATTGCATAGATCCCCTGTATACCTTCAGGCAACTGGTAATTTGCCCAGCTTTCACCGCCATCTTCCGTACCATAGATTTTACCGTGACGGGCCGCACAATAGACTCGGTCAGGCGAGGTGATGCTCTCGGCCACCGCCATCAGGGTGCTGTCGATGTCCACGTCATGGTCAAAACGGTTCCAGGATTGACCGCGATCGTCGCTGCGATAGAGGGAACCTTCATCACATGCGGCGGCCAACGATAGTGCAGCGTACATGCGGTTCGGTTGGTGATGGGAGGCCTGAATATCCCGGGCATAGGTGAGAGGAGAAAACTGGCCGATACCGAATTCCGACCAGTGTTCGCCGCCATCCTCGCTACGGAATAGGCCCATGCGGTTGGCCAGCCACACGGTATCCTGGTCGCCGGGATCAAAAATCAAGGCATGAGAATCCATCATGCCCTCGGTGTCTTGATCCGAAATGATGGCGCTGCGCAGATGGCCCTGCCGGGAAAGACTGAGTAAATCGCTGTTGCAACTTTCCCAATTGGCGCCGCCGTCGCGGCTGCGTACCAGGCCGCCAATCTCAAATGCAACGAGGATATGATTGGGATCATCGGCGGCGACAGCGATACGGATCACCCGCATAGCAAAACTTGCGCACACCACACCCTCGGGTTCCGGGATTACCAGGCGTTCGAAGCCTTGGCCACCGTTGCGACTACGAAATACGGCGGTGTTTTGTGTGCCCACATAGATGGTTTCCGGGTCGGACGGGTCGAGACAAATACTCCAAACAACCCGATCCTCGTCCGGCGTGCCCTCGGGTAAGGTCAGGGAGTGCCAGCTTTCACCGGCATCCTTTGAACGATAGGGTCCCCTTTGCGTACCGGCGTAGATGGTATCTGGGCGATCCGGATGCAGGACGATGCTGCGTACCTCAACCTGATCCGGCAATCCGTTGGATAATGGTTGCCATTGCGCGTCGCCATCAAGGCCGAAAAAGCCTTGTGTCGCTGTCTCGCTGGCCGCGGCTTGCCACTGTCCAGCGCCGACAAACAAAGAATAAGTCATTTCGGCTCCTCTCTTGTTTAATGGATCATACCGTTATGAACATTCGAGGACCACTTTTGCTTAAGAGCGAAGGCGTGTAGAAAAGCCACCAAGAATTTTCCGAATTTTGGGAGATGGGCATGAGTGACAAAGTCGCATTTATCGGACTGGGCGTGATGGGTTATCCCATGGCGGGGCATCTGGCCGCCAAGGGTTATGACGTGACTGTGTATAACCGAAATAGCGCTAAGGCTGAGGGCTGGGTAGACGAACACAATGGCGCCAGCGCCGCTACGCCAAAAGAGGCAGCCTCCGGTGCCAGTATCATTTTTGCCTGTGTGGGCGCTGACGATGATCTGCGCGAAGTGACATTGGGGGAGAATGGTATTTTTGCCGGCATGGCGTTAGGCTCGGTGTTGGTGGACCATACGACCGCATCAGCAGATGTGGCGCGGGAAATGCATGCGGCCGCTAAGAATCGCGATCTGGGATTTATTGATGCACCGGTGTCGGGCGGCCAAGCTGGGGCCGAGAATGGTGCGCTGACGGTCATGTGCGGTGGAGACCAAGAGGATTTTGACAAGGTTTCCGCCGCGATCGACTGCTATGCCAAGATGTGTCAGCTCATGGGTCCG
>CAXGCE010000256.1:0-4144 GCA_964007795.1 uncultured Alphaproteobacteria bacterium
AGGCGAAGGCCGGATATCGTAATTAACATTTGTTCGGTGGCCGCATTACCGCTAATCGCTATGAAGCGCCGTCGCCTCGGGCTAGCGTTCCACTTTTCCCCTCCGCCTGCCCGCCACTGGTATGGATCAGCAATCGCTTCACCCGCCGCAAATCAGCATCGACAATTTCAAACTGGATGCCACCGGGATGGTTAATCATTTCGCCCACCCGAGGTACTCGGCCTAGCATAGCAAAAACTAGGCCACCCAGGGTCTCGATGTCTTCATCCACCTCATCGGGTAGAAGGTCGATGGTCAGGAATTCTTCCAAATCCTCAATCTCCGCCCGACCATCGGCGTCGATAACGCCATCAGCCTGCTCTTGCAACAACGGCCCTTCATCCCTGTCATGTTCGTCTTCGATTTCGCCGACGATTTCCTCCACAATATCTTCAATTGTCACCAACCCATCGGTGCCGCCATATTCGTCCACCACCACGGCCATATGGATGCGAGTGGACCGCATACGGGCCAACAGATCCAGGATCGGCATTGATGGTGGCACCACCAGAATTTCACGCAGGATGCGGGCTAGCGAAAGTTCGTCATCCCGGCCCCAATGGTCGACCACATCCTTAATATGAACGAAGCCCGCGATGTCATCTAGGGTTTCACGAAAGACGGGCAGGCGCGAATGGTGCGCTTCGCGAAATGTGCAGATCACGATTGCAGGCGCAGCGCCCGCCTCCAAAGCTACTATATCTGTACGGGGCACCATCACATCGTCCACTTCCAGTTCGCCAAAACTGATGATATTCATCAGCATTTCCCTTTGTTCTGGGTTTAAGCTGTTGGGTGTGGCTTCGTGTTCGTCGATGACCTCTTCAATACTTTCCCGCAGATCAGCATCACCACCGCCTCGCAGAAAGCCTGACAGCCAGTTGAGAAAACCGCCGCCGTCCTTATCGCTATTCTTGCCGTCGTTACGCTGGCCGCCTTGGTTTTGTGACTCGGATTTATCATTCATGTCAGGTCCAACGGGCGTAACTTGTTGGTGATACTGAGATTGGCGGAATTTTCGTAGGGGTCGGCGATACCAATCCCGTCTAGGATCGATACTTCCTTCGCTTCCATTTCCGCCGCTTCCTCTTCTTCGACATGGTCATGGCCCAACAAATGTAGAGTACCATGAACTAGTAGGTGACAATAATGATCATGCAGGCACTTACCTTGTTGTTGCGCCTCCTCGAGCACAACGCCGTGCGCTAGAACGATGTCGCCTAGCAACAGCGGTCCTGCGTGGTGGGGCGCATCCGGATTTTGGACGGCGAAGGACAACACATTCGTAGGTTTGTCTTGCCGCCGATGGTTGCGGTTCAAGGTTCGCATTTCGACGTTGTCAGTCAAGGTGACGCCGACCTCGACTATATTGCATTCCAGGTCTGCCTGGGCCAAGGTTAACCTCACGACTTTTTTGCCAGTCGCAACCGCGTCAGGCAGATCTGTCAACCACGCCCGGCAAGGGGTGGATACGATTATGTCCATCTGCATCAGAGTTCGTGCCGTTGGTTACCTGGCCATCGGAAGATGATCCATTGGGGTTCGCCATAGGCGGATAATCAACCCGGTTATGAAAGACGCCCAGTGTCAGCGTTCGGGTAAAGGTCGCCTCAATTTCCGCCAAATTCCTTAGGGTGAGATTACAATCATCTAGCTCGCCCTGACTGACACGCATTTCAATTACCTGCCGAACCCGTTCGCCCACCTTGGCCGCGGTCGGTTCCTTCAGCGCGCGCGTAGCAGCCTCGATGGAATCCGCCAACAACAGGATTCCCGTCTCACGGCGCTGGGGCCGTGGACCCGGATAGCGAAAATCTTCCTCTGGCCCATTGTACCCCTGCGCTTTGGCCTTTTCGTAGAATACCCGTAACAGGGTAGTGCCCTGGTGTTGCGCAATACCTTCCAGGATCAGGCGGCCCAGCTTCGCCTTGCGCGCCATTGCCAGGCCGTCGAGAATATGGTGCAGGATCACGCGGGCCGAAACATCGGGCGCCAAACGCTCGTGAATATTGTTGCTGCCTCGCTGGTTTTCCATAAAATAAGCTGGCCGCTGCAACTTGCCAATATCATGATACAGGGCCATGACTCGACACATCAGTCCATTGGCCCCTATCGCCTCAGCCCCTGCCTCGGCCAAATTCGCAACCATGGTGGAATGATAATATGTGCCCGGCGCCTCCAGCGCCAATTTCTTCAGCAGGGGATTATCAGCCGAGGCTAACTCCAACAATCGGGTATCGGTTGTCTCATCAAACAGCCATTCAAATGCCGGCAACAGACCTAATGTAGCGATGCCTACCAGCAGTCCCGAAACTGTCGCTCCCAATAACAGCGGCAAATGTTCGCTTGTCACAGCATGACCCGCTAAGGTGACTATGACAGGAATCACAGCAGCCTGGGCCAAGGCGACGACCACGCCGATGCGCAGCAAATCGATCCGTCTGCGGCTGTGCCGGGCGGCTATGCCCGCCACCAAGATGCCCACGACGTGAGTGGTGACCAGCCAGATATCACCATTGACCCGATAGGAAATAAATAGAGCCAGCGCCACACCCACCAGCAATGATGTTCGTGCATTAACCAAAAGGGTCACCAGCACTGTCGCCAGGGATAGAGGCACAAAATAAGCTGCTGTGTCAGCATTGAAGCCCATACCCTCGGCAAATCCCTGACCGGCATAAAACATGGAAACGGCAATTACGGTTACTGTAGCCATTATAGCCAAGGTCAGGTAGAACGACTTGCGATCGAAGCTAAAAGGTATCCGGACACGGCCGAGGAACACCGCACCCAGTATTAGAAAGCCGCTCAGAAAACCGGCCATTGCGATAAATTCGTGCCATACCGGTCGACCGCTCGCGTGTTCGTTCAAAATGCCAATACGCCGCCAGGCAGTGGCCGTAACACGATCTCCGCGCCGAATCAGAACCTCGCCCGCCTTTATACGGAGGAAAACCAGTTCGACCCCCGCCACGGCTTCTTGCTGGCGATTTTCTGTGGCCAATTGATTGGGTATTAAATTCGGCCGCGCCAGTTCCTGGGCGGTTTCTAGAATCCAACTTCGAACAATCCGTGCCTCGCCATAAGGGGCATCACCGGCCCGCGCCGTCATCAGGCGGCGCAGTTGGCGCTGATCAATAATGTCGGCTGAATTGTCACGTTGGGTCCCCAGCTTCAAACCCAGGTCCCAAATTTCTAGGCCCCGACCAACGGGCAACGTGCTGCGATCGGCTATCACGTGTCGGTCCAAACCCATGTTAAGGAAAAAATTGATGGCAAGCGCCGCGTCGGTGGGGTCGGCCAGCCCCTCGATCAAGGCAAATACGCCGGCGTTCACTGCTACGCCCATTTCTTTCTGAAATGCCTGCCGACGTTCAGTGGGCGACAGGCTGCTGTCCTGTTGCATTTTTTCCATCTTGGCCAAGGCAAGAAAGACCCGATCACCCAGACTGAAGTAAAGATCGGAATCGTAGTCAAAAATCTCCAAAACGGCAGCCTTTGCATTATCCCGGTTGGCCTTGGTGGCGGCCTGGTCCTCCACCAGGACGTCACGTCCGGCCCGGATCGTGCCATGAGCCACGGTATCCACTGCTGGCTGCGGCACCTTGCCACCGCCGGGCTGGATCAACAACACGGTCATGGCCAGGACGAAACACAGCACCACCGCAAGATCGGCCATAGGGTGCCAACCGTGCCAACGACTATCAGTTAACGAGGCCTTGGCGGCCTGGGCCAGGGCCTCCCGCGTCTCGGCCAAACCACCCGGGCCCATGGGGGCGGCGGCAAATGGTATCGTGGGACCGTTGTTATTGTCCGCCATCACGCCGTTCCGCCAGATGAATTCCGGCCATGTCGGTCGTAAGCCCGGACAATAGTGGACACCAGGGGGTGACGCACTACATCTTCCGGTCCGAACTGGATCATTTGAATATCACCCAAGCCCTCCAAGATTTCCATTGCGTCAATCAAGCCAGATTTCGTGCCGTTGGGCAAATCTACCTGACTGGGATCGCCGGTAACGACCATGCGGCTGTTTTCGCCCATACGGGTCAAAAACATCTTCATCTGCATGGGCGTTGTATTTTGTGCTTCATCCAGAATTATA
>CAXGCE010000257.1:0-4136 GCA_964007795.1 uncultured Alphaproteobacteria bacterium
CGCTTGAACTTGGACTATATGATCTGCGCTAACATCTGCGTCCCGATGGAAGCAAAACTAACCCTTAAACTAGGCGAAAGCGATCCTGCCGGTGTGACGGCATCCCTAGTCCAGAGATATCTCGAACTAGTGCCAAAGGGAACGGGATTTTCAGTGATGGAAATAATTAGCGCCACCGTAAGCGGAGAAGCGGGCCTACAAAATTTGCACGTGCATGGTCGCGCGACACACCCTTTCCGGGCACCGGACCTTATGGTCGAAGGGCCGAAGTCATTTGCCTTCGGCCGCCCAAAGATTACGCTCAACAATAAAGGACATGAAGTCGTCATGGAGCTTCCCGTTTATGCCGCTACGGGAAAATTTAAACTTACCGATCAAGCCTTGACCTTGACGATGGTGGACGGCAAGCGTGCGCTGCAGCAGCGACTGATCCTAGGGCGTTGAATTTTCAACGGACCTTTGCATCCGGATTGAGCAAAACTATATGCTGTAAAGACTTTCGCGGGGCATGGAGCGGACGAGGAGCGTCGATGAAATTAGTCTGACTGACCCGTGACAGATCAGCTACAAAGCACTCTATATCACGACGACCGTAATCGAAGTTACAGGTAGAAAATAGAATGAAAGACGAGGAGTTGGCGGTTGCGATCGATACTATCGCCCGGGAAGCTGGTGCGGCTATTTTAGCGATCTACAGCCGGGAATTTGAGATAGAAACTAAATCCGATAACAGCCCGGTAACAGAAGCGGACCGGGTGGCAGAGGCTATCATCGTCGCGAAGCTGCGATCATTGACCCCCAAAATTCCTGTGGTGGCGGAAGAAGAAGTGGCCGCAGGCAAACAGACCGATGTAGGGTCAGGAGCATTTTGGTTGGTTGACCCTTTGGACGGCACCCGAGAATTCATCTCTCGAAATGGTGAATTTACAGTAAATATTGCCTTAATTAGGGATTGGGAACCCGTTTTAAGCACAGTCCATGTTCCGGCCAAAGCGGAAACATACACCGCCGCTGGTGCGCATCAGGTTACCTGCCAACGTGGTGATGGCCCGGCCGAGGCTATCGGCGCTCGAATACCGGCAATAGATGGCCTAGTGGCCATAGTCAGTCGTTCTCATGCCTCGCCGGCGACAGACGAATTTCTCGCCGACTTGAACATTAAGGAACGGATTGATGCTGGTAGCAGCCTCAAGTTCTGCCGTGTGGCTGAAGGTTCCGCTGATTTGTATCCCCGCCTGGGGCGAACCATGGAGTGGGACACGGCGGCAGGTCATGCCGTACTGTCGTGTGCCGGCGGCTGCGTTAGCAACCTGGACGGCACGCCCTTACTCTACGGCAAGAACGGCTTCGCAAACCCGCATTTCGTTGCCCGAGGACTGAAAGGCTAATGCACGATAAAAGGGCATGGACGACGACTAAAATACTCTGTTTGAATTTTCGGCGACGCAGTCCACAAACAGTGCCCAGGAGGAACCCCGCAGAGACCTTAGCATGCCAATCTGCAATGAATTCGCATTTTTGTAAGGCAGCCTGATCCAAATTGTTGGCACATTCGGAGCGGCTCAAACTATCAGGTTTTCCGAGCTTGAAGCTGAAGGACATCAGCGTCCGGGAACGCCGCATAAAGCCTTTCGACACCACCGCTTCGTGCCTCTAGCACAGCGCGTTGATTGATGTATCCTTTGTCGGTGATTTCATTGGCATCAATCGCCGGCGGCGCTGTCAGTAACAACAGCCGCGCAATCCGGGTGGAAGACCCCGGATTGACCCGATTATATGCCGACAAAGTTTGAAGGAGATGTTCACGCAATTCGGCCGATTGGGCGGCATCCTCCAAATCGATACCTTCGTTACCCAGAAAAGCACGGCTACCGCCAATGCTGAGCCATGCCAGCAAGGCCACAAAATCCCGGTCATGACCAGCGACCACCACGTCCTGGAGAACAGGCGAGGCTGCCGTCAATGCAGCCAAACGCAGGGCACCACTGTTCACCCAGGTACCGGTGGTCAGCTTGAAGTCTTCAGCTACGCGACCGTCAAATACCAGTCCCTGTGCCGGATCGTCGGGGTCAGCCAGGCAACCGGCATCGCCAATTTTGTAAAACCCTTCATCGTCAAAGGCCGCAACCGTCAGATCCGGTTGTTTCAAATATCCCGGCGTGACATTTGGCCCACGCACTCGTAGTTCCATCTTGCTGCCATTCGGCACCATCTTGATGTCCGTGCCGGGCACGGGCAGGCCAATGACACCGGCGCGGTCAATATGCCAATGCACGGCGGTGGCCATGGGCGCAGTTTCCGTCGAACCCCATGCCGAGACCATGGGAACAGCACGACCGACGGCTTGCTTCGACACGGCCACCAACCTCTCCCACAAATCCTGTGGCAGTGCGGCGCCTGCGTAAAATATTAATTCAAGTTGACGAAAAAAACATTCCCGTAAGTGCTCATCCTCTTCCAGGAACGGCAGCAGGGCCGCAAATCCTGCGGGCACGTTGTAATACAAGTTAGGAGATGCCAAACGAATATTCTCTACCGTCTGGGCAATCAGACCTGGTGCCGGCTTGCCACCGTCGATGTACAAAGTCCCCCCATTGGTCAGTGCATTATTTATCACGATGTTGCCACCAAATGTGTGGTTCCAAGGCAACCAGTCCAAAAGAATTGGTGGGTTCTCCGATAAAAACGGCCATATTTGTCGCAATTGCTGCATATTGGCGCACAACATTCCTTGCGTATTAATTACGCCCTTAGGCATTCCAGTAGAACCCGAAGTAAAGAGATATTTTGCTACATTGCTCGGACCGACGTTGGCGAAGGCCGCTTCCACCGCTTCTGTCGGCTGGATTTCTGTCAATTTATCGAATACCCCAGCGTCGAAACGTTCTATCCCCTTCAAATTGAGGCTATCGAGTGCATTCTCGAACGGGATTGAATTTTCCACATATATCGCGGCTGGCTTTACGAGGTCAAAGATATAGCGCAACTTGCCGTAATCCTGGCTCATCAACGAATAGGCAGGTGAAACAGGCGCCACCGGGACCCCAACCTGCATAGCGCCATACGTCAAGACACCTTGGCGCACACTATTCCCGGATAATATCATCAACGGCGACTGCGGTCCGAGCCCCATGTCCAGCATTGCCTGGGAAACCGAATCCGCCTGGCGCCGCGCCATGGCAAATGACAGTTTGCACCAGCCATCGCCTTCCCGCTCTGCCAGAAAAGTTCGTTGAGGATCACATTGAGCCCAAAGCCGCAAATAGTTGCTGAGCTGCGCTTCACCCTCCGCCAATGGATGAGGTGACGACAGGATAATACTGCCATCCTCGCGATTGTCGACAGCGACTTTAGGTTCAAGGTAATTCAACGGCATGTAATCACCTTATAGCGTTGCTTTCACTTCCTGTTACCCAGGTTTCCCTCATGAGCCGGTGGTGATGCCCAATGAAAGACCGAGCTTGCGGATCTTCCAATCCACTGGATTGACTGAAGTCGCCGCAACCTTAACTAAAATTTGACCTGGCTCAATTTCCGAAACCGGAAGATCCGCGGCCTCAAACACATGCGGTGACCCGGCCATCCGAATTATCAACGCCTTCATAATGCTCGCTCACATGCCCAGTTGAGACTTTGCCAGAATATTGTGTTGGATCTCATTAGATCCGGAATAAATTGACACCTTACGGAAATGCAAATAGTTCGGTGTGCAACTGTTTGCGTATTCGGCACCGATTGGCAATTCGTTCCAGCCATGTCGCAGGGCTTCGATCTGATAAGGGATAGCGTAATAGGCGACGGCCTCAGCCTTCAACTCCAGTAGGCGCTGTAAAATTTCGCTATTGCGAATTTTGAAAATGTTAGCTTCCGTCCCTAGGGCCTTTCCGCCCAACTCGCCATCTCGCGAAAACTTGTCGATGGCTCGCATATTGAATGCCTCTAAAGTGCGCAACTCCAACTCAATCGCCGCAATTCGGTGCGCAAAATCCGGTTCTTGGACTAAAGGCCGACCGCTGCACTGCTCATCCTGGGTTGAGATCTCCTTCAGTTGCTGGAGAATAGTCTTGTGTTGTCCCAGGGAGCCACCAGACATGCGTTCATGAGCCAGAAGATATTTTCCAATTGACCAACCTCCG
>CAXGCE010000258.1:0-4125 GCA_964007795.1 uncultured Alphaproteobacteria bacterium
TTGGCCCAGGAAATTGCCGGAAATGATAGCAATGGCCCATCGCTTCGTGTTGCGGGAAGCGCGGTATGATTTCTTTCGCCCGGACCGATACCTCTTTAGTCGGCCGCTGGTGGTGGACAGTGGATCGCTGGACCCTGCTGGCGGTGGCATTGTTGATTGCTATCGGCACCTTATTGACCTTAGCCGCCAGTCCGGCAGTGGCGGAAAAACTGAAGCTTGATCCGCAGCATTTCGTCTTGCGCCAGGTAGTTTTCCTTCCTCTGGCCATGGCTGTGATTTTCATCGTTTCGTTTATGAGTCCCCGGGGCGTGCGCCGTATCTCTGTCATCGGTCTGGCGATAAGCCTGATTTTAATGGGCTTGACATTATTTATGGGGGAGGAAATCAAAGGTGCCACGCGGTGGTTGCAGCTCGCGGGACTATCCATCCAACCATCCGAATTCGTGAAACCGTGTTTCGCCGTTACCGCAGCCTGGATGCTTGCGGAACAGCGCCGACGCGAAGGAGTGCCGGGCGGATTGATCTGTTGCGCCTTGTTTGCAGTGGTGGTCTCTCTACTGGTTTCGCAGCCTGATTTTGGCATGACCGCCGTGGTCAGCGCGGTCTGGTTTGGTCAATGTTTCATCGCTGGTCTGCCAATGTTGTGGGTAGGCATATTAGCTGTTTTGGGTTTGGTTGGCGCCGTCGTTGCGTACGCCACTTCGACTCACGTAGCCAGCCGCATTGATCTTTTCCTAAATCCGGCCAGCGGTGATTCCTATCAGATTGACCGTGCCATGGACGCTTTCGGCCAAGGTGGTCTGCTGGGACGCGGCCCAGGAGAGGGCATGGTCAAACGGGTGTTGCCCGATGCTCACACCGACTTCATTTTTTCAGTGGCTGGCGAAGAATTTGGTCTGATTGCCTGCCTGATCATCGTGGGCTTGTTTGGTTTTGTCACCATGCGGGGTTTTGCCCGGTTATTGCATGAAGAGGACCTGTTTGTTCTGTTGGCGGCGGCGGGGCTATTGACCCAGTTTGGTTTGCAGGCGCTGATCAATATCGGCGTGAACGTGAATTTGTTGCCTACCAAAGGCATGACCTTGCCCTTCATTTCATACGGTGGCTCTTCCATGCTGGCGCTAGCCTTGGCAATGGGGATGGTGCTGGCTTTGACCCGGCGGCGACCCAATCTTGGGGGGCTGCCATGACGGGATCTATCATGCTAGCGGCCGGTGGCACCGGTGGTCATGTTTTCCCTGCCCAAGTCTTAGCGGCGGAACTGGACCGACGTGGGCGGGCTGTGGATATCGTCACGGACCGTCGCGGTAACGATTATTCGGACCGTTTCCCCGGCCAAACCATTCACCGCATAGCCGCAGCAACTCCCTCAGGACAGGGATTTATTGGCAAAATCGTGGCGACTGCCCTTATCGCCCAAGGGACGCTGCAAGCGCGCCGCCTGATCCGCAAGACCTCGCCGGCTGCCGTTGTCGGATTTGGTGGCTACCCCACGCTGCCCACGATGCTGGCGGCAATCACGCTGTCTGTCCCGCGGATGTTGCATGAACAAAATGCGGTTTTGGGACGCGTCAATCGGTTAATTGCCGCCCGGGTGGATGCTATTGCGACTTCGTTTCCAGTGACTAGGTCGCTGCCTGAAAATGACAATCAACCCAATTTTGTAACTGGCAATCCGGTGCGGGATGAAGTGCGGGCCCTTGCCGTGATGAGCTATGAGCACCCGGGCCTCGACGACCCATTTAAACTTTTGATTTTTGGCGGTAGCCAAGGGGCCAGCGGCTTCTCGAATGTGATCCCGCATGCGTTGATGGCTCTACCCAAGAGCTATCGCCAACGGCTTTGCGTGGTTCAACAATGCCGTCAGGAAGACCTTGAATTCGTGCGACGGCTATACGTGAAAAATGACATTCAGGCTGAAACGGCAAGCTTTTTTGACGATTTGCCTGACCGGCTGGCCACCGCCCATTTAGTTATCGCACGCAGCGGCGCTGGTACGGTGAGCGAACTTGCCGTCGCCGGCCGCCCCAGCGTCTTAGTACCCTATCCTCATGCAACGGATGATCATCAAACTCGAAATGCAGAAGTCTTGAGTTCTGTTGGCGGCGCTTGGGTGCTGCCGGAGGCAGAAATGACCGTGGAACGGTTATCACAGCATCTCGCCAAGTTGATGGATCAACCCGATTTGTTGAAGAATGCTGCTGAGGCGGCACATGGCCGAGGGTATCCAAACGCTGCCGGCCTGCTAGCTGATGTCGTCGAAGCCCTTGCGGCAAACAAACTGGACGAGAAGGCGGGAGCATGAGGGCGCTTCCCCTGGAAATTGGCGTGATCCATTTCGTAGGCATCGGTGGCATAGGCATGAGTGGCATTGCAGAGGTCATGCACAACTTAGGTTATCGGGTGCAGGGCAGCGACCAGGCGGAAAGCGCCAATGTAATGCGTCTGCGGAAACTTGGCATCCAGGCCAAGATCGGCCATGCAGTGGAGAATTTGGGCGAGGCGCGAGTTGTGGTCATCTCATCAGCCGTGAGACCCGACAACCCGGAAGTTATGGCGGCGCGAGATACGATGATTCCCGTGGTCCGCCGGGCTGAAATGCTGGCGGAGCTCATGCGGCTGAAATGGGCCATCGCCGTCGGTGGCACGCACGGTAAAACCACGACCACATCTATGATTGCGGCGATACTGGATCAGGCGGACTATGACCCGACAGTGATCAACGGCGGCATTATCAACGCCTATGGCACTAATGCCCGCTTGGGTGCTGGCGATTGGATAGTGGTGGAGGCGGATGAGAGCGACGGTAGCTTCACCAAATTGCCCGCCACCATTGCCATTGTCACTAACATGGATCCGGAGCATCTCGATTTTTACGGCGATTTCGAGAGCGAGCGCGCCGCCTTTGAAAGCTTTATCGAAAATTTACCCTTCTATGGCTTCGCCGTGATGTGCCTAGACCATCCTGAAGTGCAGACCCTGGTCGGGCACATTTCGGACAGGCGGGTCATCACCTATGGTTTTTCGCCACAGGCGGCCGTGCGCGCGGTCGATATTGCCAGTACGGCGACGGGGATGACATTTGATGTAGAGTTGACCGACCGGTCCAGCGATGCCACGCGACTGGTTCGCGATTTCTATTTGCCCATGCACGGCGAGCACAACGTCTTGAATGCCTTGGCTGCCGTTGCTGTGGGCTGGGAGATGAAAATCGCGGATGATCATCTGTTGGCCGCCCTAGCCAGCTTTGCGGGCGTAAAGCGGCGGTTCACGAAAACCGGTGAGACCGGTGGAATTACAGTAATCGATGACTATGGCCATCACCCGGTCGAGATCGCTGCCGTTCTGCATGCCGCCCGTGCGACGGCTGATGGTCGTATTATCGCCGTCGTCCAACCACACCGGTATACTAGGTTGCGGGATCTGTTCGAGGAATTCTGCACCTGTTTCAATGATGCAGACACGGTTATCGTCTCCCATGTTCACGCCGCAGGTGAAACCCCCATCGACGGGATAGACCGTGACGCTATGGTGGAGGGTTTGACCGCGCGTGGTCATCGCCGGGTGATTGCCCTGGATAAACCTGAAGATTTGCCAGCCTTGATCGCCGCGGAAGCAAGCAGCAGAGATATGGTGGTTTGTTTGGGCGCGGGCACCATTTCAGCTTGGGCCAACGCGCTTCCGAAGCAATTGGCGCCACTGTTGCGAGGACTAAAGCTGGTGGGAGGTGCGGCATGATGACGGCCAGACGTCAAGGTCATGACCTATTGTCTCGCTTGCCATCCGTACGTGGCCGTTATGTCGAGAACGTGGATCTGGCGGCCGTCACTTGGTTCAGAGTGGGTGGGGTGGTGGATATCGTCTACTATCCAGCTGATGTGGAAGATTTGGCTATGTTCCTTGCCACCTGTCCCATCGAAATTCCCCGTCAAGTATTAGGTAGTGGCTCGAATATCCTCGTCAGAGACGGTGGAGTTCGCGGCGTGGTGGTCCGATTGGATAAGAGATTTAACCAGATCCAAATCGAAGATGATCGCGTTGTCACCGGCGGCGGCGCTTTGGATGTCAATCTAGCTCGCCTGTGTAAGGATCAAGCGATAGTCGGTTTTGAATTCTTGCGTGGCA
>CAXGCE010000259.1:0-4122 GCA_964007795.1 uncultured Alphaproteobacteria bacterium
GGGCCATAATTCGGCAGCTCATATTCACCACGTGACGGAAGCCGTGAAGCTGGCGGCGGCGGATAGGGAACGTTGGTATGGAGATCCCCGATTTGTAGATGTCCCTATCGCTTGGCTGCTGTCAGATGGATATGCGGAACAGCGGCGGGCTCTGATAGACCCGGACAAAGCTTGGCCGGGTATGCCGCCATCGGGCGACCCTGATGCGGCGCAGCCGGAGCCAAAATTTACGACGCTGGATGCTCTCGATACGTCGTATGTCTGCGCGGTAGATGCTGACGGAAATATCTTTTCTGCCACGCCGTCCGATACATCGTCTGACGGACCAATTATCCCGGGCCTAGGCTTTGTGCCCTCTTCTCGGGGCTCTCAATCCCGCCCGGATCCCACTCATCCTTCATCCATCCAACCCGGCAAACGGCCACGCCTAACCCCAAATCCTGCAATTGCCATCAGACCGGGAGAATGGTCCATGCCATTTGGGACACCTGGTGCGGATGTGCAATGCCAGGCGATGGCGCAGACTTTGTTGAATATTGACGCCTTCGGCATGAATCCTCAGCAGGCGGTGGAAGCACCTCGTTTCGCTTCATATTCCTTCCCGCAGTCCTTCGCGCCCCATTCTTATCATCCTGGACTTTTGAAGCTGGAGGGACGCATTGACGATGCTGTAGGTAAACAGTTGAAGGATATGGGTCATAAGATCGAATGGTGGGGTGAGTGGGAATGGATGGCGGGGGCCATGTGTGCCATTCGCAGGGATTTGAACTCCGGACTGTTGGAATCCGGTGCCGATCCACGTCGGGCCAATTATGCCCTGGGTTGGTAGATGCGCCTGACAGAAATCCGCGAGGCAACTGCCTCAATAAGCTCGCAGATCCAAAACGCATATGTGAATTTCTCGCAAATGACTATTTCGGTCGTAGCCGTGGAGAGCGACGTGATGCGTCATGGCCGGCGGTTGACTGGCTATGGTTTCTGTTCAAACGGTCGATATGCTCAGGGTGGAATTTTGCGGGAACGCTTAATTCCACGCATCCGCGCTGCTGACGAGGGCTCATTAATGAATGACGACGGCACGAATTTTGCTCCCTCCAGAATTCGAAACGTAATGATGAATAACGAAAAACCCGGAGGCCATGGAGATCGCTCCGTCGCGGTTGCTGCATTAGATATGGCAGTTTGGGATCTGGTGGCCAAAATTGCCGATCAGGCCCTGTGGCGCTATCTGTCTGATCACTACAATGGGGGCAATTATGATGACCGCGTCATGGTGTATCCAGGCGGCGGCTATTATTACCCAGGGAAAGGTTTGGGTCAGCTGCGTGATGAAATGCTGGCGTATCGCGACCAGGGCTACAAGGTCCTGAAAATGAAAATTGGCGGCGTTCCATTAACTGATGACATGAAGCGTATCGAAGCAGTAGCTGACCTTGTTGGCGGTGCCGATTTAGCGGTTGATGCTAACGGCCGTTTCGGATTGTCCACGGCTCTTGCCTACGGCAAGGCCATGGGGCCACTTGATCTGTTCTGGTTTGAGGAGCCGGGTGATCCCCTCGATTTTCAGCTCAACTCGGATCTGTCAGCCGAATATTCGGGAGCTATCGCCACTGGCGAAAATCTATTTTCCCTACAGGATGCCAGGAATTTACTACGCCACGGTGGCATGAGGCCTGAGCGGGATTGGATCCAATTAGATCCGGCATTGAGCTATGGCCTGACGGAATATCTAGACGTTGTCGACATGGTTGAACAGATGGGTTGGTCCCGCCGGCGTCTGATCCCTCACGGTGGCCATCAATTGGCCCTGGCGATGGCGGCGGGGCTGCAACTGGGCGGGTCTGAATCTTATCCGGGCGTCTTTCAACCATTTGGTGGGTTCGCCGATGACGTGGTGATTAAAGACGGATTGGCGGAGCCGGGTGAACACTTGGGGATCGGCATGGAGGCAAAATCGGAGATGTTTAAAGAGATTCAAAGATTGGTCGGTTGATGGACAAGTCACGAATAAAGGCCTTGGTGTTCGATCAATACGGCACAGTCGTGGATATGCAAAACGGCTTGACTGATGCCGTACGGGATTTTCTCAAGGAAAAGGGATGGGATGGCGATCCCCATCGATTTGTCACTTGGTGGCGGCGTACCCATTTCGAAAATTCGATGATCGACGCCCTATGTCCCGGCGAACATACCCCCTACCGTATCATTGGCCAGCGTGCTGTATCTTACGTCATGGACCGCTGCGAGTTTCAATATACCGAGGAGGAAGCCTGTTGGCTGGTCAGTGAGATTGAGCGGTTGAAGCCGTTTCCCGATGTTATTGAAGCGTTGCGGCGATTGTCCATGGATCATACCCTCGCCATCCTGTCGAATGGCGATGAGGATATGTTGGAGGCCGCAAAACGCCATATTGGGTTCCCGTTCGACTATGTCATTTCTGTTCAGGTCGTTGGTCATTTCAAGCCACATAAAAGCACTTACCGGAAAGCAGTCAAAATTCTGGGACTTGCGCCTAGTGAAATTCTTTTTGTGGCAAACCATGCCTTTGATTGTATCGGTGCGAAATCTTGTGGCATACCTACGGCCTTCATCGACCGGCGGAGGAGGCCTTTTGGCCACACACCGCACCAGCCAGATATTGTTGTTAAAGATTTTAAGGAGCTCGCCGATGTCCTCAGCTGACGCCAAAGGCCCGCTTGCCGGATTGCGGGTCATTGATTTGACCCGAGTGTTGGCCGGCCCATTTTGTACAATGACCCTCGGCGATATGGGAGCAGAGGTTATCAAAGTAGAAAATCCTTCAGGCGGTGACGACACTCGTTCCTTCGCGCCCCCATATCAAGGTGATCAGTCAGCCTATTTTCTTTCCGTCAATCGCAACAAAAAAAGCGTCACCCTGAACCTGAAGGATCCCGCGGCCAAGGACGTTTTGTGGCAACTGATTGATACGGCGGACGTTATTGTCGAGAATTTTCGCCCGGGCGCGGCGAAACGACTTGGCTTTGGGTATGAAGATGTTTCTGCTCGCCGACCCGAAATTATCTATGCTTCGATTTCTGGTTTTGGTGATAGCGGCCCGGACGCGACCCGGCCCGGCTATGACCTTATTATCCAAGGCGAAAGCGCGATGATGAATATCACCGGTGCGCCGGATACACCTCCCTACAAGATGGGAACGTCGATTGCTGATCTGGTCTCCGGCATGACGCTGGTGCAAGGAATTTTGGTCGCCCTTTATTCCCGCCGTGACAGCGGCAAGGGCCAGCATGTGAAAATTTCAATGCTAGAGGCGCTGTCCTGTTTGCTGACCTACCACGCGGGAAATTACTTCGCCACGGGCAAGTCTTATGAACGGGCGGGCAACGCCCACCCATCCATTGTGCCCTACGAGACGTTTCAGGCCGCTGACGGCTGGTTGAACATTGCTGTGGGTAATGAAAAGCAGTGGATGACATTTTGCACTGCGATAAGTCGTGACGACCTCAAGGAAAATGAACTTTATGCCCAGGGGCCAGACAGAGTAAACAACAGGGATACCTTAATTCCCATAATTTCGGATGTTTTAAGGGCGAAAACTCGCGCCGAATGGATTGGTATACTGGGCGAAGCGGGCATACCTTGTGGCGCGATCCAGACTGTCGGTGAAATTTGTGAGAGCGAGACCTTAAAGCAGCGTGGTATGATTTGGAAAATGGACCACCCCAGTGCCGGTGAATTGCGTAACATCGCAAATCCCATTGAAATGACGGGTACGCCTTTTGCGCCGCCCACTCCGCCACCTCTCTTAGGTGAACATACCGAGACGGTGTTGAAAGAAGTATTGGGTCTCGAAGCGGAAAAGATTGCCACTCTAAAGGTAGACGGTGCGATATAGTTTGCTAAAAAAATGAAAAACTCTGAGGCTTTCCAAGCCTAAAACATTTTTTTAATTGGATAGTTGTTTGTGGATTTTTATACCCAGTTATAGCTGTACTATTTATTTTAGAGACTAAATTTGTTAAATATCTAAGTATTAATAAACACAAAATCTTATTTATTTTTTCAACTCTCGTAATGTTTTCATATTTTAGTTTAGTTACCACTTCTAGTTTTAAGGCCAATTCATTAAATGATAATATTAAA
>CAXGCE010000260.1:0-4122 GCA_964007795.1 uncultured Alphaproteobacteria bacterium
TAATCGGGTCACCTGAAAACCTCGCCCCAATCCAACTAAATTTTCAGATTGCACCTTGTTATCATAAATAATGTTTTGTGCCTTCCAAAAAAAAGGATGTCCGGCTTCAGAATTCTTCGATGGTAATGTCCCAGGACAGCGATTTTTGCTCTTGACCACAAGGCGAACCGACCCAGTCAACCTGAGCACTGTGCTCGTGAAAATAATCGCCAAAGCAATTTCTGCGACCACGGGAAACGCACATTTTTGGTGCCATCTGGACCGTTGCAATGATCGCGAGATCATACCAAGGTAACTATACGCGGATGTGCTTATTAAAGTGATTCGCGTTGTGATCGGTCTTGAACGACAAGTTTGGGGTGCCCGAATGATTCGCCTCCTATTGAGGCCGTTCCGGTTATTGCGCCGGGTATTTCTCTGGCCGCTAATTTTCCTTGGCGGCTATCTGTTCAACTTTGTCTTCGATACCCAGTTCACTATTGGTTTCATCGCTGGCTGGCTGGCTAAAAATGGTTTTGACGGGATCGCCGGATGGCTATTGGGCATGATATAGCCAATGCAAAAGGCATCATCATTACTGGGAGTTTGAATAATGATCAGACTGTTCAGCAGGAAGTAAATAACAAAGAATTTCAACATTAATGTTGTCACGACGCAAAATTATAGTGTGTAACGCGAGGGCATGGACACAGCGTAGGAATGGTTTAATGAGGTGATGGTATGCAGGTTGGCATAGTTGCGGCACCGCAACCGCTAAATTGTGCAACTTCGGTAGCGGCACGTTTGCAGGAGTTTGGGCGCCTGGTCGAAGGTTTGGATTTCGCAGGCCTCTGGATCACGGATTCTATGGGCCGAGGTGCTGCAAGCCTTGATCCGCTGTTGTTGCTGGCGGCGGTAGCCCCGGTTACCCGCCAAATCGAACTTGGGACGTGCGTCCTGCAGGTGCCATTGCGCCATCCGGTAGAGCTGGCACAGCGGGTAATGTCGTTGGATGTGTTGGCCGAAGGACGCCTGGTTCTGGGAGTTGGGGCCGGATCCACCGAGGCTGATTTTCTCGCGGTGCAGGCGGATTATGCTAGCCGCTTCAAGACTTTGCAGGAAAATCTAGAGGTGATGCTGCGCACCTGGCGCGGAGATGCGGTATTTGGGCCGGCCGTGACGCCATGGCCAGGCCATGAGCAAGGCCCTCCGGTGTTTTTGGGCGCCTGGCATAGCACACGCTGGATCCAATACGCTGCTAAGCAATGTGGGGGTTGGTTAGCTTCAGGCATTTATAGCTCACTTGGTGAGGTAGCGGAGGGCGCCGTTAAATTCCGCGCTGCTGGTGGAAATCGTGTCATTCTTGCTAATGTCTTCACTGACCTTCGACCACAACCCGTGACCCATCCATTGATCGAGCGGGCAAGAATTAATCTCGTTTGCGATCCGGACGAGGCGCGTGAACGTTTGGCAGACATCGCCGATAGCGGCATCGACGATGTATTATTGATCTGCCCCTTCGACGATCCTAACCAACTTGAGCAGTTGCGTAGATTGGTGCCTGGGCCCTAAGCACTACTACACCACCTTCAGATCCAACAATTTTCGGTCGTTGTATAGTTTAGGTGCTAGGGGCTAATAGTTGAACCGTCTTTGAGGCGTCGGACTTACTTGGCCAGAGCAGGGAAGACGGGCTAGGCTTGGCAGAGGTTTAGACATTCGGCAAGGAGAAATTGTATGGAAAGATCGCTGGGCGGCATACGGATCATCGACATGACGCATAACCAGGCGGGTCCAGCCTGCACTCAAATCCTGGCTTTTCTAGGCGCCGATGTCATCAAGCTGGAAGAGCCTAAAGGTGGCGATGTAGCAAGGCGCAACATGGCCGACGAGCATGGCGACAGCCTATTCTTTCTGGTTCTAAACGCTAACAAACGCAGCCTGACCCTGAACTTAAAAACGGATGATGGCAAACGTTTGTTCAAGCAGCTGGTTGCAGAATCGGATGTGCTGGTGGAAAATTTTTCGCCCGGCGCCCTGGACCGCATGGGTCTGGGCTATGAGACCTTGAAAGAGATCAATTCCGGACTGATTTATGCCACCATCAAGGGCTTTGGCACCTTCGGACCTTACAGCAAATTCAAGAGCTTCGAGCCGATCGCTCAGGCCATGGGCGGCGCGATGAGTGTGACCGGCTTCCCCGATGGTCCACCTACCTATGTGTGGCCGTCGATCGGCGACTCCGGTACTGGCATGCACTTGGCAATTGGAATTTTGGCGGCACTGCAACAGCGCCACGGAGACGGCTTGGGCCAGCATGTTGAAGTATCTATGCAGGACGCGGTGGTCAATCTATGCCGGGTTAGCCTGCGCGATCATCAGCGAGCTGGTCACGCCATGCCGCGCCAGGGGAATCAGCTAGGCCGCAACGTCCCGGGCACCACCTATCCTTGCCATCCAGGTGGGACCAATGACTATGTCTATATCTTCGCCCAACCACAGATGTGGTCGGCGTTCCTAGAAGTGATTGGTCTACCGGAATTGGCCGAGGATGACCGCTTCGCAACCCTGGAGGCCCGCTGGGAGAACCGCGAGGCACTGGACGCCATCGTCGCCGCCTGGACTAGCCAGAGGGATAAGCACGAAGTGATGCGAGCCATGGGCGAAGCAGGAGTTCCATGCGGGGCCTGTCAAGATACCGGTGAGGTGTTGGCCGATCCGCACCTGAAGGCGCGCGAGATGATTGTCGATTTAGAGTATGGGCGCCGCGGCACCTATCAGACCGTCGGCTGTCCGATCAAATTGTCCAAGTCACCGGCTGAAATCACCCGGCCGCCCGAACTGGGCGAGCATACTGACGATGTATTGCGGGACGTGTTGCAGATCAGTGAAGATGAGATCACCCGCCTGCACCAGAACAGCGTTGTCTGAGGCCTCTCGCCAATCCCCGATCCTTCGGGCCATTGCCGATCACGCGATTGGTCTCGGGCATTAGCTTTGTGAGCCATCAGATCAAGTAGTGCCCGTTATTTGCCGCGCTCCATCACGTGGCCAGGCAGGATTAGCACAGCTGGTTTTAGCACCAATATGCTTGCGGTGTGTGGTGTGATGCGGATCTTCGGATGCTTCCATAGCGGTGATCGGCCGGCAAAGGCTCCTCGTCCGAAGCATGCTGTGTGACGCCAGTCAGGCCATCGCTGTCCGGGGCGGTCCCGTTAAGGCTGATTTCTGGGATCTATGAAATTAAATGGGTTATTTGACGCCACAGTAATCTCTCATTCAAAACGGCTAAACTGTTCGTCGACAGCCATAATTGTGTGCCGCTCCAAACCATTGAGGCGGTGAATATTACATGCTTCATATTCTGGAGAGGTCATCATATCGATGAAGGCTGCTCGGTTCGGATATTGTACTAGTACAATAAAATCCCAGTCTCCATCTTCTGGCAAGCCAAGGGCTACAGCCTCCGCATTTCCAGCCCAAAGAATATTGCCGCCTCGTTCCTTGAGCAAGGAAATCACACAACTTGAGTAACGCCGATAAGCATCCCGACCTGTTCCGGCGCCGTCTGCGGACAACTCCCGGTACTTGCAAAAATTTGCCATGATAACTGGCCCACTATCGGGTAATAACCGGAGCTGTTCAATTTGTTCGTCAGAAATTTCCAGTCCATTCATAAATCAAATGCCCATAGAAGAATAAATTGACATCGAACAAATTAGGCATATCGCGGCCGAGTGCAAGAAGTACGGACACATTTGACGCCAAGGCACTCCATAGTTTCGCTAAAGTAGGCGGCAAGACGTACTTGGCCCGCGTCAGACAGGTAAGTTCCGCTCGCCACAAATGGTGGAAATACAAACTAAATTGGTGGGTGCGACTGGGATCGAACCAGTGACCCCTGCCGATGTCTACTTCGGACGGGGACAGGCCATCCTGGAACAAAGAGAAAGGATCAAACGAAAGACTATCGAAACCAGGCGCTTGCATCACCGCAAGGTCGCCGCATAACATGACAAACTAGATGAGCCAGACCCTCCTGTAAATCAGCCTACAAATAGTGCCAAATCATTTGACGACGGACACTAGCACCATTTATATGCTCTAATCAGAAGTGGCTAACTGATGTAACTTTTCAGCCAT
>CAXGCE010000261.1:0-4116 GCA_964007795.1 uncultured Alphaproteobacteria bacterium
CCCCGCCTTCAAATAGGTGGATAACAGTGTCTTGGCGCGGGTCAATAAATGCTGATCACTGGGATAGGCATAGGATGCAGCCTGGGTCGGACAGACGCTGTTGCAACTGCCACAGCCACCGCACAGATAGGGATCAATTGAAACCGCATCACCATCTGGTGAAATAGCAGCAGCCGGACAGACATCCAGACACCGGGTACAGCCCGTAATCTGGCTGCGGGAATGGGCACAAAGGTCACTGCGAAAATTGACATAGCGGGGCTTTTCAAATTCCCCGACCAGATCCGATGCGGCAAAGATCGCCTTCTGTACCGCAACCGGGTCTTTGGGGTCGGCGCGCAAATAGCCATCCCGCCGTTCATGGGCGGTAAACAGGGGCGCACGACCAGACAAATCCAGAATGACATCGCATTTCGCCGCAGCGCCATTGCTGTGCAGACCAAACGACATCTTATCCCGGGATGCCGGATTAAGCGGCGCATAGCTGTTCACATTGATTTCAAAGTCACCCAGATGCCCTGCCGCACTGGCAATCCGTCCGGTTGCGGTCATCAGGTCCATCATGCCCAGCGGCATCAGGTCCCCGACATCCGTCAGCAGCAGCGATACCGTCATTTCGTGGGCGGACTCCGGTAAAACCTTGCGACGAATCCGCGCCCAATGGTCAGACGAACGGGCGAGGGATGACGCACCCAAACCACTGGCCATGCCCTACCAGGACATCCTTATCGGCGATTTACTCGGCGCTATCGACAAACATGAGGTGGCACTGTTGATGCACTACCCAGCCGGATAGTCAATCGCATATTCCCATAGGATGAAATCGGTCGCCGAAGTAATCGAAGATCTTGTCCGCGAAGGCGAAGCAACCATATCCTGTATACATAGATATTCTGGTGGGTGGTCGTATGACAAAAATTGAGAATAAAGAAAGTTCCAAGGCTAAGGCAGTAGGAATCAATCATGTCGCATTGGAAGTAGGCGACATTGATGAAGCTCTCACTTTCTACGGCCGCTTTCTTGATTTCGAAATCCACAGCCGCAGCGATACAATTGCCTTCATCTATTTTGGTGACCAGTTTATCAATTTTTCCAAGGGTCGAACCCAGCCGCCAGATGAAAATAGACATTTTGGTATCGCCGTGGACAACAAAGAATTGGCACGCCAAACACTTGAAGGCATGGGCGTTACGTTCCTTGATGGGCGCTTCATGGACTTTCTAGACCCGTGGGGCAACCGGGTGGAAATTACGACCTATACCAATATCCAGTTCTCAAAAGCCGACCACGTGCTCAAGGGGATGGGCCTCGGCCACCTAGAGAAAACCGAATCGGCTATCGTGGAACTGCGTGAGAAGGGTTTAGCCCCCTCACCTAGTTGACAGAGCGCAATTCCTGTTTAGCGATGGCTTCGCGGTGCACTTCGTCGGGGCCATCACCGATGCGCAGATAACGGGCTTCAGCAAACATATGCGCCAGACCAAAGTCGTTGGAAACACCTCCGCCACCATGCACTTGGATTGAACGGTCAATCACCTGTTGTGCCATTAGGGGCACAACGGCCTTGATCATGGCAATTTCCTTGCGCGCCTCTTTATTGCCAAGCTTGTCCATTTTCCACGCAGCATTCAGCACCAGCAAGCGGGCTTGATCGATTTCACAACGTGAATTAGCAATATCGGCACGAACCGTATCGCGTTCCGCCAATGGCTTGCCAAAAGCGACCCGCGCTTTCGCTCGGCGCATCAATGCCTCCAAAGCGCGTTCTGCCTTTCCGATCAGGCGCATGCAATGATGTATACGTCCGGGGCCGAGCCGCCCTTGGGCGATCTCGAATCCACGCCCCTCGCCTAGCAACATATTTGACGCAGGAACACGCACGTCCGTGAAAACAACTTCGCCATGCCCGTGAGGCGCATGGTAATAGCCGAAAACCGGCAACAGTCGCTTAATTTCAATTCCGGGCGTATTGGTGGGTACAAGAATCATGGATTGTTGTTTGTGGCGTTCCGCGTTCGGATCGTTTTTGCCCATGACGATGGCAATTTTGCAGGCCGGGTGGCCAATTCCGCTCGACCACCATTTGCGGCCGTTGATGACATATTCATCACCTTCCCGGTCTATGGATGTTTCTATATTGGTAGCGTCCGACGAGGCCACGTTGGGTTCGGTCATGCAAAAGACTGAGCGAATTTCTCCATCTAACAATGGGGTTAGCCAACGTTTCTGCTGCCCTTCACTGCCGAACTGCGCCAGGACTTCCATGTTGCCAACATCGGGCGCGGCACAGTTGAAAACCTCCGGCGCCATGGATACCCGGCCCAGAATTTCCATGATAGGCGCGAATTCGAAGTTTGATAAACCGGCGCCGAAGCGTTTGTCATGCATGAACATATTCCACAAGCCCTCAGCCTTCGCCTTGGCCTTTAGTTCCTGCAGGACGGGAGGAAAGCCGTTCCAACGTGTTTCCATGTTGGCGGTTTGCTCTTCATAAGTTTCTTCGGCTGGGTAGATGTGCCGGCCCATAAAAGCCTCCACACGCTCCAGATATTCCTTGCTGCGATCAGTAAACTCGAACATTGGCTCTCTCCACCACTCAATATTGGTATAGTTGGAAAGTATAAAGAGATAGGAGAGGAACGTCATGGCCGGCTTTAACTACGAGGCTTTGCGTGAGGAGGTATCTGATTTCGCGGCACGAGAAATTGCGCCGCGGGAAGAACTGAGCCGCCGCCTAGATTTCCCGGCCGATCTGTGGTCCGCCATGGGTGACGCAGGCCTGATGTCCATTGCCTTGCCGTTAGAATTTGGTGGACGCGCAGGCGACTATCGGGCCATAGCACTGACTTTAGAGACATTAGCCGACGTTGGTGGCTGCCAGGGCGTGGCTATCTCCTGGATGAGCCAGGCCCTAAATGCTCGCATGCACATCCTGGGACTGGGAACAGATGAGCAAAAGACCCAATACCTACCTGGTCTAGCCGCGGGTCGGCATACGGTCTGCATGGCCATCTCGGAGCCGGGAGCTGGAGCGCACCCAAAAAAACTCTCAACCCGCGCCGTACCAGATGGTGGTGATATAATTCTTAATGGTGAAAAAGCCTACCTTACCAATGGGCCCCTTGCGGATTTGTTTCTGGTTTTAGCGATAACGGACGAAATTGAGGGACGACGGCAGTTCACCTCTTTCATCGTGCCGAGGGATACGCCAGGTGTAGAGCAGACGTCGGGGGTCGAGGTCGATTTCTTGCACCCCTCTCCCCACTGTGGTCTAAAACTGACGGACGTGCGAATTCCCAACACTAATCGGTTAGGTCCCTTGGGCGGCGCTTTTAACGCCATTTCCCTACCCATGCGTCGGGTAGAGGATGCGCTGGGCGCAGCAAAGACGGCTGGCGCCATGCGACACCGTTTCAAACTTTTATGCAAGGCAGCAGCGAAACGAAAGGCAACAGAGGAGATTGAGATGGCCCTTGGTCTCCTCTCCACAATGCCCGAGGCCCATTCCGCCATGGCCTGGCGAGCCGCCGAATTGCTTGATAGCGGGAAAAAAAATTCTGACGAAACCCTCGTGGCACTGGCCGCCGCCGCTCGCCGCCCCCACGCCGAACATGCCCGCGAGCGCCCAGGAATATTCCGGCGCCCAGCCCACGGCCACGAGGCTTACCCCGAACAAAATCGCCATGAAGGCGTAGACCCCGTGTGCGCTCGGCGCATCGCCGAAGCGAATCACCCAGATACTCGCCGCCAGGGCTCCGAGGGCCGCAGCCACGAAAAGCTCGCTCACCTCGGCCGCTGTGCGACCGAATACGTTCTCCACCAGCCCGGGCAAAATGCTGACATGGGGAAAGCCGGCGAAGATCACGAGGATGAAGAACAGGACCAGCAAGCGCAGCCGCTTATGGGTCCACACGTAACTGAAACCGTCGACGATATCCGCCAGGACGTGGCTCTCCCGGGCCTCGGCACGAACCACCGAGGGCGGGAGCAACACGAGGGAAGAAGCCGAGATCGCGTAGAAGAGCGCCATCACGAAATAGGCGCCCACGGCGCCCGAGGCTTCCCAAGCCAGCAGAACGCCCGCCACGATGGGTCCGAAAACGCGCGAGCCGGTAT
>CAXGCE010000262.1:0-4089 GCA_964007795.1 uncultured Alphaproteobacteria bacterium
GTCAGCGCCAGCGTCGAAATGGGCCTGCAGGCGAGCACGAATGGCCCTTTCATTGCCCCAAGCCACCATAGCGTCAAGGAAACGCGGACTGCCTTGTCCAGACAGGTCGTCTTCTGTGAATCCCAAGCTGAGCCAACAGTTGCGATAATTGGGCATGACTAGGTACATGGCTAGCTGCTGTGCCGCCACCTCGCGCGCCATAGCGGCATCTTCGGTTAGGCAAATTTTCTGTTCCACATATAGCGGTTTACCCAGTCCCAAAATGTCTCGGGCCCGCGCTGTATGATCGGGTGTCACATTATAGGGGAGGGCCCCATCGGCCAATTCGGCCGAAAGGGCTAGCATATTAGGCCCCAAGGCGGCTAGCACAACACGGCGTTCAGCGGCTTCCACCTGGACAGGGGTGGCAAACATCGCCTCTAGGTAGGCACGCATGCTACTGACCGGCTTGCCATATATATGACCTCGCACCCCTTCCACCATAGGAATATGCGAGACCCCTAGTCCGAGGATAAAGCGCCCGTCATAGAGCGCATTCAAGGTGTTATGCCCCTGCATGGCAGCAGCGGCATCTCGGGCGTACATGTTGGCTATGCCACTAGCCACTGACAGTCTTTGCGTCCGACCTAAATAGTAGCCGCCCAGGGCCATCGCCTCATAGGCGACGGATTCGGGATACCAAAGGATGTCATAGCCATGCCCCTCTACTACTTCCGCCAGGCGGCCGATGTCGTCCAGGGGCATCCTATTGGGGGCGAACCATACACCCCATTTGCCGATCGCCATGTACAAATTACTCCTTGATGAGACTTATTCGGCGGCTACGCGGTGGCGGCCCATGCCCAAGACCGGTTTCGCGCCCGAGAATTGCGTCAGTACTTGGCCCGGTGCCTCCACCTGCAGGTAATCCTGACCGTCGAAAACCTGAACACCGTTGACCCAAGTGCCCAGCAGACCGGGCGCCTGGCGTAGCAAGCGCTCGCCACCGGCTGGTAGGTCGAAATGACGCTCCATCTTGGTGATTTGGATGGCTTCGGGGTCGAATAGAATCATATCGGCCCAGGCCCCAGGCGTTAGTTGGCCGCGATCAATAATGCCGAAAACCTGGGCTGGGTCCGAGGTCACCTTGCGGATTGCCGTAGGTAAGTCAAACAGGCGCCGTTCGCGCACCCAATGTCCGAATAGATGCATGGCATAGCCGGCATCACAGAGCAGTGAATTATGGGCACCGGCATCTGACAGGCTGATTAGGGTTCCATCATTGACTAGCAATTCACCGACGCTGTCTTCCTCCATGTTCAAGAGATACAGGGTGTACTTGGTGGCAAAGTCTTCTTCCAGGCTGAGATCTAGAAACAGGTCTAGAGGATCTACACCGCGCTCAGCCGCCACTTCGGCCACGGTGCGTCCCTCCAAGTTCTTGTTCTTGTCTAGTCCCGCAATGGCGATCGGCACCCAGTCCCAACGGCCCTTAAAGACATGTTGGCTGTCCGACGAAGCAAGGGTTTGACGGAAGGCATCGCGAAAACCAGAATCGGAGAAAATCGCGCGCAATTCCTGATGGTCCTCGGTCGCTGGCCATGGCGACATGGCCTTGAGAATATAGGCCCGGTCGAGTGTGAAACTGAGGCTTAGCGGCTGGCAAGAACCTTGCGTATAAACCGGTAGGCCACGGGCCCGGGCAGCCTCAGCCTGCTGCATAATGGTGTGGGCACGTTCGGGCTGATGCGAGAAATAGAAGTGCGGCGCATAACAGCCGGGCCGGCCACTGAGCTCTGTCAGCTCCTCTAGGAAAGGAATGCCGTGCTTCTCGCCAAACGTTGCCATGAAGACGCCATGGTCATAGTCACCCAGCACGGCTGCCAAGGTGCGGAATTCGTCATCGTCGGCCAAGCGCGAGGCGATCGGCACGCCGCCGGCACCACGATGGTTCTCGTTCGAGGACGAGCCTAGGCCGATAGCGCCAGCGTCCATGGCTTCCCGAAAAAGGTCACAGATTAGCCCCAGCTCTTCCGGTGTAGCTGTACGTTCTGAGCCGGCATCACCCATCACGGCGGTGCGAAACACCGTGTGCGAGGCAAGCACGGCGACGTTAGGATAAACCCCTTTGCGCTTCAGCAGAGCCATATAATCACCAAAGCTCTCGTAGTCGGTATCGACGCCGGCTTGCAGGGACACGAGGGACATACCTTCAACCTCGGCCAGGTTGGCTAGGATGACGTCGCGATGTTCGGGAGGCGCCGGTGCAATGCCGAAACCGCAATTCCCTACCACCACCGTGGTAACGCCTAGGGCACCGGCCGGTGATGCGGTTTGGTCCCAGGTCAACTGGGCATCGTAGTGGGTATGTAGATCGATCACGCCGGGCGCCAATACTTGGCCACCAGCCTCGACGGTTTCGTTAGCCTCTCCCGCAATCTGGCCCACCGCCGCTACCCGGCCGTCCTTCACCGCCAGATCACCCTCCAGCAATGGACTGCCCAGGCCGTCCGCGACCAGTGCATTACGAATGATCAGATCGTACATCACGTTTCCCCATTTCTATCCTTCGAACGCACCATGATGGCTCCCAATCAGGGGTCATGGCAAGTCGTTGGTATGTTGGCAGTATGGACACATATGTTCAGGCAGGTTGATAATGTGACCCAGTGGGACACCCATAGCAATGATGAGATTGCGCTTCGGTTGCGTCGTCGTCAACGCTCCGGTGGCCGGGTGACAGAGGGTTCGGCGGATCATCCCAACAAATGACGAGAGGCTGAAGATGGGTACAATGTGGGAGCTACTTTCCCACAATGAGTCGGTAGCAATTTTCTGTGGTTTTATGAGTTAACCATAGATGCTAACCAATTATCTATTGACATATCTGGAATTAATTTTTGATAATAAAACCAGTCACTTATAGAAATCCGGAGGCGGTAATTCACTACCTTCGAGAGGCGAGGGTCGGACACATAAACCCTCTCTCTCCGACCATCACCAACTATTGAGGATGCTCAGCATGAAACATTTTTCGAAGATAACCAGCGAAAACCTCCCAGCAATGGAAGATGTCGATGCGGCGGCCTATCTTGAGGATTTTGCCGTTTCGGCGGACTTGGAAAAACCCATCACATCCGGATTATTTCGTCTTGAGAAGGGCAAAAGCCTGACATATTTGTACACCTACCACGAGATGAAATTTGTTGTAGAAGGAGAGTTTAATATCTCGGATGAGACTGGGACAGAGGTTGTGGCAACCGCAGGAGACCTCCTTTACTTTCCCAAAGGAAAGCACGACAATTTCGTCGCAGCCCCGGATTGTACTCAATCTGTGTGCAACGATGATGGTGGTGCATCCCCTTCGCCTGAGGTTCAACATGACCAGATGCTCTGTTTCTGCGTCCAGCGCACTGGTTGCTTCGTCCAGAATCACGATTGAAGGGTTGTTGACCAGGGCTCGCGCCAGTTCCAGGCGCTGTCGTTGGCCCCCGGAAAGGTTGCCTCCGTTTTCCAGAAGCACGGTCTCGTATCCCTTGGCCATGTTTTGGATGACGTCATGTATTTCCGCATCCTTCGCTGCCTGGATGACGTTTTCATCCGGGATGGTTCTATCCAGCAGCGTGAGGTTGTCACGGATGGTGCCCTCGAAGATGCCAAACTCCTGCTCAACAAAACCCAGTGTGTTTCTGAACACGACACTGGGTATTTTTGAGAGTTCCGTCCCGTCTATAAGAATCGCCCCATCCAGAGGCTTGTACAAACCGCATACAATCTTGGCGATGGTCGATTTGCCTGAGCCGCTTCCTCCCACAAGGGCGATGCTTTTTCCGGGTTCCACAGTAAGGGAGAAATCCTCAATGAGCGGAGGCATGTTGGGATTAAAGCCAAACTGAAGATGATTGACTTCAACCTTCCCACTCAGTCGGATAATGGGGCGGCCGACTGCATCGAGCCCCATGTCATCCGGTGGATCCTCCTCCGGGGGATTGCTCATGACGTCCTCGACCCGGACCACGTTGCCGGTGAGCTCCTGAATCTTGCTGGAAAAATTAAATATCTCCTGCAGCGGCTGGAGGAAGTTCGTCATCATACTGTAAAAGGCCACCA
>CAXGCE010000263.1:0-4088 GCA_964007795.1 uncultured Alphaproteobacteria bacterium
ATCTAACTTTAGTTCTACATTAGGCCTCCATATAGTGATGAAAGTGGAGAAATTCGAGTTCGCCAACACCGATTAAGGCGAGCATTCATCAGTATCGCTTTGAGTGGATCTGGTCGAAAAAGGGCCGGGTCTATATAGTGCCCGCGCCCTATTCCGATCACCGGTTGTTACTTACCGCAAAAGAAGGACAGTCGCCATGAAACTGGCCGTCGAATTTCCGTCCATTGCCTACCGGGATGGGCCACAAATGGTAGCTCGTCTGGCCAAGGGTATTGAGAATATCGGCTACGACCAACTGGACATTTTCGATCATGTAGTTATGGGGTTTGACACCGACAACCGCCCGAAGTCTTTTTACCCAGCGAAAATGCCGATCCTTGAAGCTTTAATGACACTATCTTTCGCTGCTGCCGTGACTGAACGCATTGGCCTAGGCACCGAAGTCCTAGTATTGCCCCAGCGGCAACCTGTCCTAGTGGCCAAACAATTTAGTACCTTGGATACCCTCTCCGGCGGTCGCGCGCGGTGCGGCATAGGGATCGGCTGGCAAGCATCTGAATACGAGGCGCTAGGGGAGCGGTTCGACAATCGAGGCAAACGCATGGACGAGGCCATTGAATTGATGCGGGCATGCTGGCGGGACGAGCAAATCGATTTTCTGAGCGAACATTACCAATCCACTGCCATTGGCATGGAGCCCAAACCACCCCAGGGAGCTGATCTCCCGATCTGGATCGGTGGAAATTCGGCTGCTGCCTTTCGTCGGGTAGGCACATATGGTAACGGCTGGCTAGCTAGTCAGGTGACCGACGCCGATTTCGCCAAACATGCCATGGATTCGATCCGGGAAGCCGCTAGTGCTGCCGGCCGTGATCCGGACAACATCGGCTGGCAAAGCATGATTGCCTCCCCACCGAGAACCGGTGACGAGGTAGGAAAATCTTTCTATAAAGAACCGGACCGTGTTGCCGCTCGTGCCGTAGAACTAAAAGCCATGGGCTTCCATAGCATCGCGCTAAACGCTACAGCGATCTTCCAGTCAGGCGCCCGCAGCGTAGAGGCTATTTTGGAGACCTTGGCCAGCCTTCATAACCGGCTAAGGTCGGAAGTGGGATAGACCCGGCGGTTCCTCTATTCAGGGGGCAATCGCCGGCGCCAATGTTGCGAAGACTGCCATTGCCGTAAACCGCGCAAATCCGGCGACCGACCAGTGGCGGCCTGCACTGCCCGCCAGGCAAGGCAGAACAGGCAAGATAGGACTGGTGGCCCACGCCATCCCGAATAAGCAGCCATTGGGCGTAGCGTAGGCAAGCCAGTTCCCAGCATGACGATGGCGTCGGCCGCACTTTCCTGCATCTCTTGTATGGCAATGCCAGCAGACTGCGACGACATAGCATAGATGGGATGAAAACTGTCGTCGTCCCCTTGCAGCGCAATTGTTTCGCCTATTCGATAACCCTGCGCCATCCAATATGCTTGGCTTTTCTCCGTGAGAGATGGCGGATAGGGAGAGAGCAGGTCGATGGTCCTCGCTTCCAATATGTGTAGGGCGTCGCAGACCGCTTGCGCCGTCGTTACCAACGGGACGCCCCGGATTACTTCGATCCGCCTAACTAAGGTGCGTTCGCGCGCCGGCCCAATAAGATAAGATGGGCCCGTCACCGCGAGCGCCAGAGTATTCACAGGCGCACTTGCAAACTGATCAATTTCGGCGTCAATATTCTCCAGATAGTCGGACAGCCGGTCTTCCATATCTGCCTTTTCGCTGACCATGCGCGCGTTGATAATCGCAAATCCAGGCGGGCACAGCATCGCCAATTCCGGCTCAACTGTCGTATTTGCCTGTGGCGTCAGAACCCCGATCAGGCCCTTGGGTGCATACTCAGTATATTTTCGGGTTGTTGTCATCGTCGGGTATTGGACTATTGTTCCAGGCACAAGGCAAGATGCGGGACACCTCCATTGATTGACAAGGTGATCATCGTTGGCGCCGGCCCCGTGGGCCTGGTCACCGCCATGCTACTAGCGGAACGACAAATTCCCGTCGTCATACTGGAGGCCGATGGCGGGATAAACGAAGATCTACGCGCTTCCACCTTCCATCCGCCGACCCTAGATATGTTGGCACCCTTTGGCGTGACGGGACAATTGATCAAACAGGGTTTGATCTGCCCCACCTGGCAAATCCGCATGCACCCGAGTGGCGAGAGGGCAGTGTTCGATCTATCCTTAATCGCAGGAGAAACTAACTATCCTTATCGCCTGCAATGCGAACAAGCGAATTTGGGCCGCATCTTGACCGACCGCCTGATGAATAACGAACTGGTCAATATCCATTTTAAAAACCGGGTTGTCGATTTGCGTCAGGGACCGGAAATAGTCACCGTTAACGCGGTTGGTGAGGAAGGAGACCTAACGACCTTTGAGGGCCGCTTTGTCATTGGTGCAGACGGCGCCGGCAGTTTCGTGCGTCAGGCTGTAAACCTAGATTTTTATGGACTGACCTATCCGGAAACCACGGTGCTAGCATCCACGGAGTTTCCTTTCGAACAGCATATTGAGGGTTTGTCCAACGTCAGCTATTGCTGGAGCCCCAATGGCAATTTTGCCCTGTTGCGATTGCCGGATTTCTGGCGGTGCAGTTTATATTATGATCCGAGTCTGACGTTCGAGCAGGCCATTGAACCTGACCACATCCAATTGCAGCTGAACGAGATTTTTGACAATCCAGATCCATACGAAATCATCGATAGCCGACCCTATCAGGTGCATCAACGGATCGTGGATGACTTCCGGGTTGGGCGCGTTTTACTGGTTGGCGATGCGGCGCATGTTTGTTCACCGTCTGGCGGTATGGGCCTGAACGGCGGTATTCACGACGCTTTCAATCTGGTGGAAAATCTGGTGGGCATCTGGCATGGCGCCGATTTAGCTTTATTGGATCGATATACCCGTCAGCGGCGCCCTGTAGTGCAGTCGGCCATTCTGCAACAGGCCGATCAAAATCGACAGCGGATGACCCAGAAGGATCCTGAAGCTCGCGCGTCTTCGCTGCAACGAATGCGAGAGATTGCATCGACGCCAGAACTAGCTCGCGAGTATTTACTCAAAAGCTCCATGATCTACGGTTTACGCCGCGCGGCTACTATCGCTTAAATCGGCCGGAATGGGCAGACAAGGCTTAGCTATTTGTGCGACCATTTCAAAGCCAATAGATAATAAGAGGAAAAATCATGCCAAAATGGATTGATCACATTGTTGTCCGTGTTAACGACATCAACAAAAGTCTCGAAGACTGTGAAAATAAATTGGGTATGAAGGCGAGCAAAGGCCCCGATGAAATCCCGAACTTAGGCATGACGCGCGCCATTTTGCCGTTGGGCAACGAGGGTCGTTTTATTGAATTGGCCGAACCGCTGGGTGAAGGCGGTGCCATTGGTAATGCCCTGGAGCGCTATGGCGAAGGGGTGCATCTGGTCGCCTTGGCTGTGGACGATCTGGCAGAGGCTGCGGCGGAGATGAAAGCTAACGGCGCGCGTGTTATTGAATCCGGACCCCAGGTCTTTATCCACCCCCGCGATGGCCACGGCGTGATGTATCAGTTGATCGAACGGGAATAATACCCATTGCTTTAAAAGCAGGAGAAGTGGCATGCGTCTAAAAGACAAAATAGCAATTATAACCGGTGGCGCCTCGGGTATGGGAGCATCCACCGCCGAAATTTTCGCTCGGGAGGGCGCCACGGTCGTGGTCACGGATCTGTTGGTAGATGAAGGCGCGCAGCTTGTTGATGGAATTTGTCAGAGCGGCGGATCGGCGCAATTTCAGAAACTGGATGTGACCAGCGAGACGGATTGGGAAAATGTGGTCGCGACGACCATGACCGGGCAGGGCCGGATCGATATTCTTATCAACAATGCTGGGGTCAGCGGCAGTCATCCGGATAAACTGAATACGGATACCTGGGATCAGCAGATGAACATCAACGCCAAAGGCGTTTTTCTGGGCATGCGGGCAGTCATTCCCACGATGCAGAAGGCGGGTGGGGGGTCCATCGTAAATATCTCCTCCATCTCTGGCTTTGTAGG
>CAXGCE010000264.1:0-4081 GCA_964007795.1 uncultured Alphaproteobacteria bacterium
CGGCGCCGACTGCGGTCTGGAGAAGTTCATGAACATCGTTGCAAGGCAGTCTGGCCTGCGTCCTAGCTGCGTTGTGGTTACCTGCACCGCGCGGGCGCTGAAGATGCACGGTGGTGTTCCTTTGGACCAGCTCGGCGACGAGAACGTGGAGGCAGTGCGCCAAGGATGCACCAACCTGGCCCGGCATCTACGCAACATCAAAACCTTTGGTGTACCGGTGGTGGTCGCCATCAACCAATTCATCAACGATACCGAGACCGAGCTGAACACTGTGCGCGAGACGGCCAAAGAACACGGCGCCGACGCGATCCTCGCCAATGACGTTTCGCCAGGACCCGGCATCGGCGGCGGCGTCAATAAAGGCGTGCGCCGCGCCCAGGCTACCGTCGTGGGCCTGGCCAACTTCAGCGATCAATAAAGCAGGTGCGCCGCCGCCCACGGTCCGGGTACCAATTTGGATGCTGCTCATGCAGCTCTCCATTCCGGAATTTTGCTAACCTCTTCACCGTCACCCAAGTCCCAAAACAGGCCCGTCATGATCTGTAACCCTTCGCGCAGGATGGGTTCCAGCACATGTTCGTTGGGGGCGTGTTGGGAGCAGGCGGCATAGGAATGGGGTACCCAGATAGTAGGCAGACCCAAGATCTCGGCAAACACATTATTGGGTAGGGAACCGCCCAGGTTGGGCAGAATTGTTGGGTCCTTCCCCGTGGTTTGCCGCACCGAGGCGCGGGCCCATTGCACCCAAGGGTGATCGGGTAGCAAACGGGTCGCCTTCATCATAAAGCTGTTGTTTTTCTGCCTCACCGCCACGTCGTGATACCCCTCCTGATCAAGGTGGGAGCGGATAGCGGGCAGAAAAGTAGTTGGGTCCCGGTCCACAGTAAATCGGATCTGGCACCAGGCGATGGCGTTGGGGGGAATAGCATTGGCGACCTGCTTTGGGTTGCCCGCCTCGATTGCTAGAACCTCGAACGTATTCCAGGCATAGACCCGCTCCGCCGGGCTCAGGCCGGGGTGACCCCAATCCTTCTCCACCGCTGGCCCAGTCGTGCCACTTCGCACCTCGACCTGGGCGAGGACTTGACGTACTGATTCCGGAATCGCCTCGGGCCGCAGTTCTGGCAACAGAATTTCGCCCTTGGGTCCCACGATGGTCGCCAGCGCGTTGGCTAGGCGGGTGCCAGCGTTGGAAATCAGGCCGCCCCAATTGCCAGAATGATGCCCGCCGTCACGCAGATCCACGGCCAATTCGAAATTCAGCGCACCGCGGGTTCCCATGAACAAGGTTGGTTTGTCCGGCGACAGACGTGGACCGTCAGAGGCGAGCAGCAAATCTGCCTTCAAATCCCCTTTGTGCGCTTCGGCGAATTCCGCCAGTCCGACCGAGCCTACTTCCTCGGACATTTCCAACAAAATCTTGCAATTGAAACCCAACCGCCCCCGCACCGCCAGAACAGTGGCCAAAGCAGCGAGATTGATGGAATGCTGGCCCTTGTTGTCGGCGGTGCCTCGTCCGTACCAACGTTCGCCGTCTTTGACCATAACCCACGGGTCCCGGCCATCCCGCCAGTCACCTTCGAACCCCCGTACTACATCGCCATGGCCATAGCTGAATAACGTAAGCAGATTAGGGTTCTCCAGACGCTCCGCGAGCAGGAAGGGTCCACCGCGTGGGTCTGAATTCTGATGCATGGTGGCCTTGAATCCCAAAGACTCAAGTGCTGGGATCATTTCCTCGGTCAGGTAACGAACCAGTTGGGGCCGGAATGCCTTGACCTGAGCCGTGGAGGCTATGGCTACTCGTCGGGCCAAATCGTCAAAAAAGGCTCCGTTATCGAAATGTTCTGTAACCTGGGCAATTGCGGCATCGCGTGTCATGGTCTTTCCGTCCCGTCACGGATGGGTTTATTCATGGCCGTGCTTAGCGCCTTTTACAACACCCGAGCAATCGAATTCGACGGCACTCCGACCCGCACCTCTCGGCCCAGAAGTTTCAACAGGATCACCACTCGGTCAGCGTCACCCTGGCGTTCGAAGAAACCCATATGATCGGTCAAGGCGCCGCTGTGTAGCCGAACCTGTTCACCGGGAATAAGAGATTTTCGATCCACCAATTGCACATGACCCGCCTCGTCTTCCCGTGCCCGGATTTCTTGGATGATCGTGTCCGCCATGGTGGCCGGTCGGTCGCCAAAGGTAACCAGATTAATCACGCCGGCCGCACTGTTGATGGAACGACGGCTCGGGTTGTCAGGATCGACGGCTACGAACAGATAACGCGGAAACAAAGGCGCCGAGACCCAGTCCGTCTTGCGGGCGTGCCGGCGTTGTCTAAGGAATTGCGGCGAATAGACTTCGTGGCCCCGCTCCCACAAATTGCTCCGGGCCCACTTTTCCATACGGGCCTGAGTATAGACTGCATACCATTTTTTGGCGGGTGCGGTCATGGCAAGGTGTCCGAGGAATTTCGCGGCACTGAAATTTTCAACAACTCCGGCACCCTTATAGCTTTAGCATCGAATCTATCAGACAGTTTTTCAAAGGTCTCCTGCGGCTTGCTCAGATCGCAGACGATGATTATATCGTGGGCAGGCAGAGAGGCCGGATCGCGGACCAAATTGACGTGGCGAAATCGGTTCGCCGTGGCCGTTTCATCGGCCACGCCAACCACCTCGATATCGTGCTGCAAGGCGCATAAAAGAGCAATTTCCGCCAGTTCTCCGGAGCCGACTAGGGCCACCCTGCGGTATCCGTTATCGGCGGCTGCGCTCAGCAATTCGTCGCATTGATTTCGTGCCCGGCGGTAGAAATCGAAAGACCGGAATAAATAATTTGCAGTTAGGCGTGATTTCTCGCCAAAACCTTTGGGCGTCAAGTAATAAGCGTAGCGATTTGGCGGCGTCTTGCGCACTTTGACCAGACCCATGCGTACGCAGCGTTTCAAATAGGCGTTGGTCAGACCTAGAGCAATGTTCAGCTGTGCCGCCAGCCCACGTTGGGATAGGCTTTCTTCTCTATCCACCGCATGCAGCATTTCCATGGTGATGTGGGCTTCGCCATCGGCCGCCTTGGCCGCAATTTTGTCTTTTTCCACGGTCTAATCGCTAGACATTCGGATACTCTACTGAATAGACGTTCATGTCGTGAACAATATAGCGTTCACGACGTGAACGTCAAGTGTATTGGTTTCCAGACTAATGGAGACACGCCCCTTGTCGTTGCAACTCTTTCTGCAGAAGGTCAGTGTCCATATCCTGGAAAGATAGGCCATGCTTGACCGAGATTGCCGCCGCTGCGCCCGCCCCCTGGCCGCTGACCGTGCAGCACATCATATTGCGCCTTGCGGCGTGACTAATCTTGTCGCCGCCCGTGATCCGACCCGCTACTAAGAGATTGAAAACCGATTTTGGCACCAGCGCACTATAGGGCATTTGGAAGTATCGCCCCGTGATGGGCAAGATCAGAATGCCGTAGCCGTCGACGAACTCCGGAAAAATGCCGATGCTGTCGTAGAACCGGCCCTGATGTAGCACATCTGCTTCCGTCATGTTGTAAGGCGCATCGATTTTGTAGGTATTCCGGACACCCAGTGTCATACCGAAATTTCGCAGCTTTGCCTTCGCGCAGCCCGGATGAAAACGGCGTAGAGCCTCGGTAGCTCGGATAACCTGACGGCGGCCCTCGATTTCGAATTCTGTCAGGTCGTTGGTGTCCGTGCCGTCACATCCCGCCAAATGGATTAGGTTTAAATAGGTCAACTCTCCGGTCTCGTATAAAGCGCCCCAGGTGCCGGATCTCGTATTGAAGTTGGATAGAATCAGACCCGTTGCCATGGCTTGTTCAAAGGGCTTGCAGAGGAAACGCGAGAACATAGCATCTTCCTTGCCCGTGATCTCCACGCTCCATTCGCTGCTTTCCCAATCTTTGTATGTTTGCGGATTCGCTTCCAGGTCGTCGATGAACTCCTGACGGTCGACGCCGGAAATGGAGAACATCACCGAGGCAGCCATCATTTCCTCTTTCGGAGTTTTGTGCATGGGCGCGCCAGACCGCCGTGCCACATCGCCGACGCCGGTGG
>CAXGCE010000265.1:0-4080 GCA_964007795.1 uncultured Alphaproteobacteria bacterium
CACCGGATACTACTACGTGACTAAGAAAAATCCCCGAACACAGACAGAAAAGATGGTGGTAAAAAAATACGACCCGGTAGTCCGCAAGCATGTGGAATTCAAGGAGAGCAAGATCAAATAGTTGGTTCCCCACGCCTGGATTACCAGTCGGGCGTTTGTGCCCAACAAATGAACGGAACAAGGCCGGCGCATGCGCCGGCTTAATTCGTTTTGGATCCTTTGGGATCAATCGAACCTCAGACATCCGGCGCGCAGGCAGCAGATTAGTTTATTGCTCATTGAGGTAAGGCAGCACTAATGCAAATCAAGACCGCGAATTTCAGGTCTTGTTTGGGAACCTTGATAGATGCCTCGGTAATCGGTTCGTTCAGGTGCTCGGCCACGGCCATGCAAGTCTCCTACGTCGTATCAGGTATCAGGTCGACAAATACCTCGCCGCCAATTCGGGCCACAAGGTCAATAAAGCAGACACAGTGTTTCACCCGGCTCGTTAAGGAAGTCGCTGATTTCCGCGTCCAGCTCCCGCACCCGGCCGGACCTTTCCGACAACACCGCCATTATGCCCACGGGAATGGCCTTCAACTCATGCTCTTGCTGGATTGATTTGGTGACTTCCAAATCGGACATCTCGGGTTGCTGCATGCGAATGAAAAATAATTCAGGCATTGTTGCGATAGATTGCCAAGGCTTCGATGCCTTCCTAATTTTGCGGGGCGACATACCCATGCGTATCTAAATGATCGTAGAAAAGGTTAATGTTAAGTTTGGAGTCTTCGACGCTAAGTGGTGTGTTTGGTATCACAACGACGACCCTGAGTTTTCGAATTTTGGCACGATTTTCGATATTATCGAGTGCAACTGTCAATTTTGGTGTAGGCATCAAAAAGTGTGGTTACTAAAGCGTAAATTCCACCGCAAGTTTGATAGCTAAGACGGATGCCCGCGATGAATGAAGAGCAGGCGAAGATTGTAGCGCTTCAAGCTCTAACTTACTTAGTGGGCGATGAAAACGTCTTGCAGCGCTTCATGGCTCTTAGTGGCGTTGAATTGTCTGATCTTCGCTCCAGGGCGGATGATCCCGGCATGCTGACGGGCGTATTGGATTTCTTTCTTGGTTTCGAACCGCAACTATTGGAAATGTGTGAGGCAACGGGTCTGCCGGCAGAGGCGCCGGCTCAGGCACGGCGGCGCTTGTTCGGTGGTCGGCATGAAGAATGGAGTTGATGTTTTGGAAAACGACTGTTTGCACGAAGATGTTTTGACCCAACTGGAAGCATTGCAACTTGCTCCCGACCGACCGCTGATCATCAGTGACGCCGATGAAGTAATATTCGCCTTTGTACGCGGTCTGGAGGCCTATTTACTGGACAACGGGCATTTCATGGACTTGAAGTCCTTTGCGATGCGCGGAAACATACGTGATTCTGAGACTGGCGAGGCGGTCTCAGCTCATGCCGTTAAAGAACTGATAAACGGCTATTTTTTGGAACGTACGGAACAGATCGAACCCGTCGACGGCGCCGCGGCGGCTTTGGAAGCACTTGCCCAACGGGCACAAATTTTAGTTTTGTCGAACACGCCTCTCGTTTGTCACGAGGCGCGGCGACGCGCCCTTGTAAAGAACGGCATGGACTATCCATTAGTGGCGAATATTGGCAAGAAGGGCGCCGCTGTGGCCTATCTGGCGAACCAACTAAGGGCGCCGATATTTTTCCTCGATGATATCCCGCACAACATTACCTCGGTCGCGAGGTTGGCGCACGTGGTGACCCGCTTGCATTTCATTGCGGACTATCGTCTTCGCGATTTCCTGGGGCAGGCTGAGGACGCAGATGTTCGGATCGATGATTGGCCCGGTGTGCAGCAGTACATTGAGGCGCGCTTAACGGCGGCGGGATTTTGATCTATGCGCATCGGTGTTGATCTGGGCGGGACGAAGATCGAAGCGTTGGTGCTGGGCGATGACGGCACCGAGTTGACGCGACGGAGGGTGGCCACGCCTCAGGGTGATTATCAAGGAATTGTAACAGCAATCAGAGATCTACTTGCTGAGGTTTTGCAGGGACACAAAAGCGTAGGCATACCTTTGGGCGTCACTATACCTGGTGCGATTTCGCCGGCGACCGGGCTGGTAAAGAACGCCAATTCCACGTGCCTGATTGGCAAACCATTCGATGTTGACCTGGCTGCTGCCTTGGAACGTCCTGTGCGCTTGGCCAACGATGCCAATTGTTTCGCACTGTCTGAGGCAAGCGACGGTGCTGCAGCAGGTGCCGACAGCGTGTTCGGCGTAATCGTGGGCACTGGCACCGGGGCTGGTATCGTAATCCGCGGGCAACTGCATAAGGGACCCAATCTTATCGCCGGCGAATGGGGTCATACGCCCCTTCCTTGGGCGAATGATGGTGAACGCCCCGGACCCCTCTGTCATTGTGGCAAAAAAGGTTGCATCGAAACCTTTCTTTCGGGCCCGGGTCTAAGCCGCGATTTCAAGGCCAAGACGGGTCAGGACCTGACGGCCCACGAAGTGGCAATCCTGGCTGGAGAAAACGACCCACAGGCGGAAGCCTGCATGATTCGATACGAACGGCGAATGGCGAAATCTCTAGCCATGGTTATTTCTATCCTGGATCCCGAGGTTATCGTCATGGGTGGTGGCGTTTCCAACATTTCACGCCTGTACGACAATGTACCCAAATTGTGGTCGGGTTTTGCCTTTACCGATCAACTGAACACTAAATTGGTGCAGGCAAAACATGGTGACAGTTCCGGTGTACGAGGTGCCGCCCGTCTGTGGCCGCTGCGTGAACTCGAATAATTATGGCCGCCCTCTGCCGTGACTGCCTTGCTGTCGAATCCGGGCAAACAGAAAACGGACGCTGCCGAGGGTGCGGCTCACCCCGTTTACTGAGTCATCCGGAACTGTTTCATTTGGGAATTGCCCATCTTGACTGCGATGCTTTCTATGCCAACGTGGAAAAACGAGACGACCCCAGTCTGATTGATAAACCGGTAATTGTCGGTGGTGGCCAAAGGGGCGTGGTCAGTGCGGCGTGCTACGTGGCGCGGACATACGGGGTACGATCCGCTATGCCCATGTTCAAGGCGCGCAAGGCTTGCCCCAATGGAGTGGTGATAAAACCTGACATGACGAAATATGCCGCTGTCGGTCGGCAGGTTCGCGCGATCATGAAAGACTACACACCATTGGTGGAGCCGCTGTCACTGGATGAAGCATTCATGGATCTAACGGGCACTCAGAGACTGCATAGCCAAGCCCCGGCGACTACTGCCGCTGCAATTGTCAAACGGATTGAAAGCGAGGTCGGGATCAGTGCGTCCATAGGACTGTCCTACAATAAATCACTTGCCAAGGTCGCGTCCGACCTGGACAAGCCTAAGGGGTTTGCAGTGATAGGCCGGGCCGAGGCCGTGGAATTCCTAGCCGGCCAGCCGGTTTCGATTATCTGGGGCGCAGGCAAGTCCTTGCAGCGTCGCCTGGCCAAGGACGGCATCACCTTAATCGCCCAATTGCAGACGATGGATGAGAAAGATTTGATGGCACGTTATGGCACACTGGGCCAGCGAATGGCGCAGTTCGTACGAGGGGAGGATCCGCGAAGAATAAAGGCTCACCGTCCAACCAAAAGCATCTCATCGGAAATCACGTTCCGTCACGACATTGCAGATGGCGAGGAACTGCGGCAAATCCTATGGCGTCAAGCCGATCGGGTTTCACGGCGATTTAAAGCTACCAACTATGCCGGGACCACCATCGTACTGAAACTGCGGCGCGCCGATTTTCGCATTCTAACCCGGAGTCGCCGCTTGCCGGACCCGACGCGGTTGGCCGACATCATATATCGCTTTGCAGAAGAATTGTTAGCCAAGGAAATCAATGGTACAGCATATCGCCTTTTGGGTGTTGGCCTTAGCGGCCTTGTTGATGCCACCGTGGCTGATCCGTTGAGCCTGGCCGATCCTGACGCGGGGCGCCGGGCTGATGCGGAACGCGCCCTAGATCACGTGCGAGAACGGTTTGGGATTGATGCAATCGGTAAGGGCCGGGGGCTAAGCAAA
>CAXGCE010000266.1:0-4075 GCA_964007795.1 uncultured Alphaproteobacteria bacterium
GCCGCATCAGGTGGAGCGCATTTCGGTATTCAGCCGCTGCATCGCTGGCAGCTTTGGCTAAGGCACCATCTGCTTTGTTCACCACCAATAAATCGGCAAGTTCCATGATGCCGCGCTTAATGCCTTGTAATTCATCGCCGCCGCCTGGAGCCACCAACAGTAAGAACATATCCACCATGTCGGCCACAGAATACTCAGACTGGCCTACGCCCACGGTTTCTACAATGGTGACGTCGAAACCGGCGGCTTCTACTAAAGTCATGGCTTCCCGGGTTCGACGCGCCACACCACCAAGAGAGTGGCCTGCCGGAGTTGGACGAATAAAGGCATTGGGATCTCTGGACAGGACCGCCATACGGGTCTTATCCCCAAGAATTGAGCCGCCCGAGCGGGATGAGGTAGGGTCAACGGCTAGCACGGCGACCCTGCGTCCATGGGATGTGAGGTGGTTCCCGAAAGCCTCGATGAATGTTGATTTTCCCACACCTGGCGCTCCGGTGATTCCGAGACGGACCGACGGCACATCGGGAACAGGTAAGGTGGCCAATAGCGCTTCCGCCTGGGCCCGATGATCGGGACGGGTCGATTCCGCCAACGTGATCGCTCTAGCCAGGGCGCGACGGTCCTGGGATAGCACGGCCTCTGCCAGAGCGGAAATATCTAGATTCTTGACCATCCTGCGGGCACAATAGCGAAGCTCGCCATCTGGGCCAAGCAATCCTCAAGAATTGCGAAAGAATACTTATCGGGCGGAGTAATAGTCTCCGTAAGGCAACGGACGACTGGCGCACAATTATCATGCCCGCCGAAATCACCCCGGTGACGATCGGACTCGGGGAATAGGGGCGCCAAATTCCCAAATTGCCTGAATCAATTCTTCCTGCTTCGTAGCCGGCTTTAAATCTGGCGAGACCGACATCAAATAAGTGCTGAGACGGTCTCGAAACATAACAAACACTTGGTCAATCTACAGCCTATTGGACTAAATTTATCTCCCTCGGAAAATTGCGTATGCTCTTGGCTAGACAGTTATTTTTTTTGGATTTTCCATTCGATCTCTTTGCATTTAATTGGCGATTATTACCCTTGACCTAAGGGGCCAGTGTGCCTAAAAACGCCGCTCCGCCAGCATTTCCGCTGGCGGCTCCATGAGGAAGATTGAGTCATGGCGCGGCGTTGTGAACTTACTGGAAAAGGCGTGTTGACAGGCAACAACGTCTCTCATGCGCATAATAAGACACGGCGGCGGTTTATGCCAAATGTGCAGGAAATGGCCCTGCATTCGGAAATCCTCGGCCGGGCTGTGAGGTTTAAGGTATGTGTGAGTGCCTTGCGCACAATCGAGAAAAAGGGTGGTCTGGACGCCTATCTGTCGGATGCTAAGGACAGCCAATTGTCGCTTAAGGCGCGTCGAGTCAAACGTGCCGTGACGAAGGCGGCGGCTCAAGCCGCAGCCTAATAAATCTGAACTATCCCGGCAGCCGAAACTGTAGCAGTAGCGTGCGCTGCAGTGGGTTGAAATTGTCGTCGGACAGAATGTAGATGATCGTACCACCCCGCTTGTCTGGGAAAACGGCCAGCCCTTCGAAATTGTCAACTGTGTAGGGTGGCACCAATTGCGCCAACTCCACACCTAACATGCGCGCACCTGGCTTGATCTGTCGCGCCGAGATGAGTGATAGCCGCATGCCTGGACCGCCCGCTACGGTATAGCGACGTTGCAGCAGTAGAACATCGCCATTTGGCAGGGTGGCAAAATCAGTGGGGCGGAACAATCCGTTGCCAGGCCAATAAATATTGCCAAGGCTTATTCCATTCTGGTCCAGAAGCCAGCCTATATAGTCCCCCTTGTTCTTGCCCTTGGTCCGATATTTCTCTGTTAAAACGAGGATTCGTCCATCGGGTAGGGGGGCTATGGATTCAATACCGCCATTTCGGGGAGCTTTTTCGATGCCGGGCGGCACAGAAAACAAACTTGGCTGGGCCTTCAACCCTTTATACCGCAGCATCCGGTGGCGTATTTCAAAGCTAACTAGAAAGCTGCCGTCCATGAGGCGCTCGATGGCCTCGGCATCCTGATCCTGCTTGTCTAGTCGCCTGGATAGATGATTGCCGTTCAACCCCCGCAACCGATGCGAGCTGATAATGTCTAACCCAGTCAGCTGGCCGACTTTACCGCGGACAAACATAGCCTGTAGCACATCGCCATGATCGGTCAGGGCAATCAGTCCATCGCCCTTGGGCATCAAAACAAGGCCCGACAGTCCTCCGAAGGTAGGCGCCTTGCTGCTGATGGCCAAACCTCCTTGATACTGCAATAAACCTAGGTCGGTTTTAGCAGGCATTTCAGGGTTCAAATGAATTTCTTCAACAGAAATTTGAAATAGGCCAACCTTCGGTTCGACCGGTCCGGTCAAACTACGTAACTCGCATCCCATGAGTTCCAGGCCGAACGAGGCTACGATCAATGGAAGCAGCTTCAAGCCGAACGCCTTGCAGTCCCGCAATCAAGCAACCCGACGCGACGACTCGACGTTGCGGTCCGTGTCTTCATCAAACAATTCTGCCAGTTTGTCCATCAAGGCGCCGCCCAATTGTTCGGCATCCACGATGGTAACGGCCCGCTGATAATACCGCGTGACGTCGTGGCCGATACCAATAGCGATCAACTCTACCGGCGATTGGTTTTCGATCCAGCCAATGGCGCCGCGCAGGTGTTTTTCCAGATAGTTGCCGGTGTTGACAGACAGCGTGGAATCATCGACCGGTGCGCCGTCTGAAATCACCATAAGGATACGCCGTTGTTCGGGACGATAGACCAGGCGGTTGTGGGCCCAAATTAGCGCCTCACCGTCTATGTTTTCTTTCAGCAGGCCTTCACGCATCATCAGGCCCAGGCCACGGCGCGCGCGCCTCCAAGGAGCATCCGCGCTCTTGTAGATGATATGGCGGAGATCATTAAGGCGGCCGGGGGCGGCAGGCTTGCCTTCGCGTAACCATTTTTCCCGGCTTTGCCCGCCTTTCCAGGCCCGAGTGGTGAAACCAAGGATTTCGACCTTCACATTACAGCGTTCTAGGGTGCGGGCGAGGATATCGGCGCACATAGCCGCGACTGTGATGGGCCTTCCCCGCATCGAGCCAGAATTGTCTATCAGCAGAGTGACAACTGTGTCACGGAAATCCATGTCCAGCTCCAACTTGAAGGATAAGGGCAACAGCGGGTTAGTCACCACGCGGGCTAGTTTACCCGCGTCCAGCATGCCTTCCTCTAGATCGAATTCCCAACTACGGTTCTGCTTCGCCAACAGCCGTCGCTGCAAACGGTTGGCCAGGCGGGCAACGACGCCCTGCATGTTAGATAGCTGTTGATCCAGATAGGCCCGCAGACGCCCGAGTTCCTCGGCGTCGCAAAGTTCGGTCGCGTCGATGATTTTCTCTTCCTGGATACACGCAAGAATGCGCGTGGCATCGATTGGGGCGCGGCCGTCGTTGCCACCGCGGCGACCGCGGCGCGAAAATCGTCTTCTCATGTTTTCCTCCGCAGGGCGTTCGCCCTGCTCGTTGTGCACCCTCACGAAGGTGACGTCCGGCAGGTATCGGATGGCGGGGAGAAATTCCGCGCGGGTCGCGGCCAGGCCTGACAGGGCCTGGTCGGCCTGCCGTATCCAGGGGGCTTCGTCGGAGCGGCCACAATCACTGCCACCGCAGCGGTTGATCGGGTCATTCGCTTCGGCGTTGAGCTCATTGAACCGCATCAGTAGGCGGGCACCGAGTTCATCGGTGAAAGAGCCAGTGGCATAAGGCACGTCAGCGGGCGTGGTATCGTCCATTTCCGCATAGCTGAAATTGAGTTTGAAGTTGCCGGCATCCCGGTACCAGTCACGCAGCACCCGATTGCGCTCTCCTGGCGGTACCAGGCGCAGATAGTTCTGTTCCGAGCCGTTGCGGATCAGGTCGAAATAGAGCCGGGTCTGGGCCTGGTGGGCAACATTGCCAAAGACATCGAAGTTCACCACCAGTTCGTAATAGGTTCGTTCAAACAACGGATAATCCATCCACCAGGTGGTCAATGGCA
>CAXGCE010000267.1:0-4071 GCA_964007795.1 uncultured Alphaproteobacteria bacterium
TTGATGGTTTTAATCCTTGTTTTTGGGTTATCCTCGCCTAAAGAGGCGCCCTTTGCGGTGGGTTTTTTAGCCCTTATCCTGGCCTTCACTTCAGCCTCCCAAGACGTTGTTATAGATGCCTATAGGGCTGATATTTTGAGGGAAAAGGAAAGGGGCTTTGGGGTGGCCGTTTCGGTTACAGGGTATCGAATTGCTATGCTGGTATCAGGCGCTATTGCAATGATTTTGGCCCAGAATATGGATGACGCGCTGGTTTGGTAGAGGGTTGTGCGGTAAGATGGTTATACGTAAAGCGTATGATAGGTGATGAATGTCTTCCGTTGATCGTATGGAGTTGATGCAAACATTTGTGCGTATCGTGGATGGCGGAAGTCTGTCGGCGGCGGCGGGATTGCTGGGCTGGTCCATCGGTCCTCGTTTCTTCGCGCTTTTTCTTTTCGCGGCATTTGTGGCAGCAGGGCCGCCAATGCCAAAATTATTCATCTTCGGGCTTGGCTACAGCGCCAAGCGGATCGCGCAACGCGCGCAATCGCTATTTGACATCATGTTCAGCGACATGGACCGGTCACTTCGGGAAATGGGTGTTTCCGACATTTCCATCGGCAAGCGAGTGAAACATATGGTCAAGGCATTTTATGGCCGGGCGGTGGCGTATGACGAGGGTTTGACGGGGCCGGACACAGTTTTGCGGGACGCACTGGAGCGAAATTTGTTTGGTACCGTGCAGCCTAGCCAAAATCAGCTCGCGGCAATGGCGGAGTATTTACGCTATCAGGCTGACAATTTAGCCAAGGCGAGCGATCAGGACACATTGGCCGGCAAATTGAAATTTTTTGCTTGGCGTGGAAAAGGCGTTGACCTGTAGAGGTCATATCCCTACTTTGCGCCCGCACCGGTGCCCCGCTGCGGAATTAATTGAAGCTGTGGCGCCTGTCTCAGCACGCAAAGAACCTGGAGCAAATGCGTTGACCGATCAACGGGCAGTGCCGGAGTTTAGCCGACCTGTGAAAGTTGATGCTGCAGACGCAGACGGCATGGACTTGTCTCTGGACGCGAATGTCGCAGAATGCACGGCGCTAGCTGAACGCTTAGATCTTTGGTCTCTTTCCGACCTACGGGCAGAGTTGTCCTGCCGGCGGACCGCTGAGGGTTTGATCCGGCTAAATGTTCAATTTTCGGCGAATGTGATACAATCTTGTGTGGTTTCATTAGATCTTGTCACAGGGCAGATCGTAGATCGGTTTTCGGTGCTGTGTGAAGGTGACGGTGCGAGACGGTCTGAACGAGGAGCCGGGGCCGACGTCGATGGTGAATTTTTCCTGGATCCATTCGGTGACGATCCGTTGGAGCCTTTGGCGGATGGCAAGATTGACGTTGGTGAATTGGTCGCGCAACATCTGTCTCTCGCCCTTAATCCCTATCCTCGTGCGTCAGGGATGGAAGGGAAGGTGGATATAGCCTATCCAGAATACGACGGCGATCCTGGCGGCGTCAGCGAGGAAAGGGAAAATCCTTTTTCGGCGTTGGCGGGCTGTCGCGCCGGTAAGGAGAACAGCGGCGCCACCTGATTGGCGTGCGTACCGTTAAGTGATAGTTTGTAAGGAATTTGGGAGTGAACGGTCTGTTAGGCTTTGGACTCTCGGCAATTTGGATGAAAATGTGACTTTATGGCAGTACCTAAGAAAAAGATCTCCACGTCCCGTCGGGGTCAGCGCCGCTCCCACGATGCTTTGAAGCCATCGGCCTATGCGGAATGCCAAAACTGTGGCGAACTGAAACGGCCACATCATGTTTGCCCGGCTTGCGGTTACTACAATGATCGTGAGGTCAGCGAACCGTCGAACGCGGCTTGATCCGGATATCACGGCGCACGGCGTAGACGGGTGACATCTGAAATTACGATTTCGTTGGACGCAATGGGTGGCGACGCTGCTCCGGCGATGGTAATCGACGGCGCCGCTTTGGCGCGTGAGCGTCACCGCTATCTGCGGTTCTTAATGTTTGGTGATGAGGAGGCCATTAATCCACTACTGTCCCGTCACAGGATGCTGCGTGACGTTGTCGAAGTGCGCCATACTGACATCCAGGTAAGTCCTAATGACAAGCCTAGCCAAGCTTTGCGACAGGGACAACAATCTAGCATGCGGCTTGCGATCGACGCGGTGGTCGAGGGCGATGCGGGCGGAGTGGTATCCGCTGGCAATACAGGCGCCCTGATGGCCATGTCCAAATTCGTTTTGAAAACCATGACTGGCATCGACCGGCCGGCTATATGCGGATTTCTGCCGACGTTACGCGGCGAAAGCGTCATGCTTGACCTGGGCGCCAATGTAGAGTGCGATCAGGATAATCTGGTGCAGTTTGCGATTATGGGCGCGGCTTTTGCACGCACAATTTTGGGCCTGCCTCGACCTACAGTGGGCTTGCTCAACGTCGGCGAAGAAGAAATGAAGGGCAACGAGGCGGTCAAAGGCGCCGCCGCCATTTTGAATCAAGCAAACCTACCCTTGCGTTTTCATGGTTTCATTGAGGGCGACGACATAGCAAAGGGAACAACGGATGTGGTTGTTACCGATGGTTTTAGCGGTAACGTGGCCCTAAAAACGGTGGAGGGTACGGCGAAACTATTCACGCAGTTCTTGCGCACGGCATTTGGTCAATCCGTGCTATCCCGGCTTGGATATTTGCTAGCCAAACCTTCCATGAATGCATTGCGCGACCGACTCGATCCCCGTCATCATAATGGTGGCGTGTTACTGGGGCTGAACGGCGTCAGTGTAAAAAGCCATGGCAGCATGGACGATGTCGGCTTCGCTACGGCGATTGGTCTGGCGGCGGACATGGTGGCAGACGAACTTATTGGCCGCATCATCGCGGATATGGCACAATTTTCCGATTCTGATGATGGGACTGTTGATGGGTCTCAGAAAGCTGCTGATAAAGGCGACGTAGAAATTTCGGACGGTCGAGTGAACTAAGCACAGAATAGGGCGGGTTGCCCGATAGCCCCAGTGGAAATTTATGACAACATGATGAAGTCTGTGTTCATAGGGTGCGGTGCGTACCTACCACAAAACAGTGTCACCAACGATGATTTGGCTACCATGGTTGATACATCGGACGAATGGATTTTGGCCCGCACGGGCATTTCCAACCGCCATATTGCGGCCGACGATGAACTTACCTCTGATTTGGCTTACAACGCGTCTGTCGAGGCACTGGCATCTGCGGGAATGGCGGCTGACGAGCTGGACTTGATTGTGCTGGCGACGGCGACCCCTGACGAGACATTTCCCGCCACCGCGACGACTGTACAAGCGCGCCTTGGCGTGGTGGGCATTCCCGCTTTCGATGTGCAGGCCGTTTGTTCGGGCTTCATTTACGCGCTTGCGGTGGCCGACAATTTTATTAAAGCTGGACAAGCGAAGAACGTCCTGGTGATTGGGGCCGAGACTTTCTCCCGAATCTTGGATTGGGAGGATCGTACAACCTGTGTCCTTTTTGGCGATGGTGCTGGTGCTGTCGTGCTACGTGCGGAAGCCACGAATGGCGCCGGCGGAAATCGCCAGCGAGGCATCATGTCTACCCATTTGCACGCCGATGGACGCCATCATGACATGCTTTATGTGGATGGCGGGCCGTCGTCTACCGGCACGGCTGGTCACTTACGTATGAAGGGTAAAGAAGTTTTCCGTCACGCGGTCAGCAATTTGTCTAGTGTGGTGGGCGAAGCCTTGAAAGCTAACGATCTACAGTCTGATGCAATCGACTGGCTGGTTCCTCACCAGGCCAACCGACGTATCATCGACCACACCGCCAAGAAGCTTAAGATGCCCTTTGAAAAAGTGGTATTAACCGTAAACGAGCACGGCAATACCTCGGCGGCCTCCGTTCCTTTAGCCTTGAACGAGGCCGTGTGCGACGGTCGTATTAAGCAGGGTGATGTAATTTTAATGGAGGCCATGGGTGGCGGATTTACCTGGGGGGCTGTACTAGCTCGTTGGTAGGTTCTGCGGGCGAGGGGCTAGCGGAATTGTTAAGACGGAGTATGGGACGATTCCCGGAATTCTA
>CAXGCE010000268.1:0-4050 GCA_964007795.1 uncultured Alphaproteobacteria bacterium
TGGCAGCGTATCGGTAAAATCCAATAACGACAGAATATTTACGGCAGTCTTATTCTCTGAATATTGGAAAAAGCAAAAAGAGTGCCTTGGATTTTGCCCACTGGTGAAGGACAAACTTTTTTTGGAGGATCCGCCTCTTTTCCCATTTACCTGAATTTGTGGGTCTTCGCAAAACCCTTTGGTGCCAGGCGGCCGGTTTGACCGCGTTTGCCCATCCAGCTGGTCAGCTCTAACTCGGTGCGGGTGCGACCGCCGGCTTGGCGCCAGGTAAGGCCAACGGCGGGAGCAAGGGTCTTGGCATCCGATAGTCCGCCTTCCTTGTAGCGTTGCAGAACCACGCCGCGTCCCCGGTTCATTTCTGGTAGGTCGGTGAGGGGAAAAATTAAGAGTTTGTGGTTCTCGCCCACCACTGCCAGATGATCGCCTAGGACTGGGGTACAGACCGCAGCCTCCACGTCGCCGGAGACGTTGAGGGCCTGTTTACCGGCGCGTGTTTGTGCGACAACGGCTTTTTCGGAAACCACAAAACCCCGGCCGTCACTGGCAGCGACCACTAGCTTGCGTTCGGGGTCATGCACCATCAAGCTGATGACGTCCTCATCATTTGCCAAGTCCAGCATCAGGCGGACTGGCTCGCCATTACCACGACCCCCCGGTAACTTGTTGCAGGCTAGGGTGTAAAATCGCCCATTAGTTGCAAATAGCACCAGCTTATCCGTGGTCTGGGTGTGCAGCCAAAAGCGTCCCCTGTCGCCGTCCTTATAATGTACGTCGTGGCCTTCCTCTACATGGCCGCGCAGGGCGCGGAGCCAACCTTTATCGGAACAGACCACGGTGATTGGTTCCTTTTCCACCATGGTTTCCATGGGGTTCAACTCGCCGGTAGGTGCCTCGGCAAAAGAGGTGCGCCGGGACCCCAGGATGGGGTTATCGCCAAAAGTCTTACGCATCTCGCGGATTTCGTCTGCGATAGCAGACCAGCGCCTATCCTCGAATTCTAACAATGTCTCGAGATCTTTTCGTTTCTCAGTCAAGGCCTTTTCTTCGACCTTTATCTCCATTTCCTCCAGCTTTCTTAAGGTGCGCAAACGCATGTTTAGGATCGCATCCGCCTGCACATCAGTCAGGCCGAAGGCTTTCATCAGCGCCTGTTTGGGCTCATCTTCTTCCCGGATGATGTGGATTACCGCGTCCAGATTTAGATAACACGCCAAATAGGCGCCCAATATTTCAAGGCGCTGATCGATCTGCCTGAGACGATGGTCCGTGCGACGGACCAAGACCACATGGCGATGGTCTAGGAAGGCTTGCAAGGCCTCCCGCAGGTTTATCACCCGTGGAGTCTGGTCAGCGTCCAGCACATTCAAGTTCAATCCTATGCGCACCTCAAGTTCACTCAAGCGGAATAGATGCTCCATCAGCACCTCCGCCTCCACCCGGCCCGATTTGGGTTCTAGCACCAGGCGAATATCCTCTGCCGATTCATCGCGGATGTCCGCTAGAAGGGGTAGTTTTCGCTGGTGCAGCAGTTCCGCCACCTTTTCGATGATCCGACACTTGGGAACCTGATAGGGGATTTCTGTGACGATGACATTGTAGGTGCCGCGCTTGCCCTTTTCGACCTCCCACTTCGCCCGCAGTCGGAAACCGCCTCGCCCTGTCTTGTAGGACTCCACGATGCTTGCGTGGTCCTCAACGACAACACCGCCGGTGGGGAAGTCAGGTCCGGGAATTAGTTGCGACAGTTTGTCAATGCCGGCATTGGGGAATTTGATCAGGTGCAGAAGGGCAGTGCTCAGTTCGAGGATATTGTGCGGCGGGATGGAGGTTGCCATGCCTACGGCGATACCGGCGGCACCATTGGCCAGCAGATTGGGGAAGGCGGCGGGCAGGACCATAGGTTCCTTGTCCTCGCCATCGTAGGTTTCGCGAAAATCCACTGTGTCCAGGTCAATGCCCTGCAACAGGGCCCTGGCGACGTCTGTCATGCGTGCCTCAGTATAGCGCATGGCGGCGGCGTTATCCCCGTCCACGTTTCCGAAATTGCCCTGACCATCCACCAACGGATAGCGCTGGGCGAATTCCTGGGCCAGGCGCACCAGGGCGTCATAGATTGCCTGGTCGCCATGGGGATGAAACTTGCCCATGACATCGCCGACGATGCGGGCACATTTCTTGAAGCCAGTATTTGGGTCCAACTTCAACTGCCGCATGGCGTACAGGATACGCCGATGTACTGGTTTCATACCGTCGCGCACATCAGGCAGGCTACGAGATGTGATGGTGGACAGGGCATAGGAGAGGTATCGTTCACCCAGGGCCTCACCCAGCGGGGTATCGCGGATTTCACCGCCTTCGAGAATCTCTGTCATGGCAGCATTGTACCATTTGATGGAATGCGGCAATCAATTTTGTCTGGCATCACTGGATACCGCTGGCAAGCGCCGGTATGGCAACTGATCTGAACTTCATTGTTGGGCTTGAACCAAAAATCAATGTTGACGTCGTGCTGGTCTCTAAATCGTGCGTCCCAAGCGGGTCACTAGGCGGTCGCGGGCAGCGGGCAGAGGGTGATTGTTGGGGCCAAAAATGGTTGCCTCCAGAAAATACCCTGTCAGCTTCAGGCCATCGAGAATATCCTGGGCAGCGTACTCGGCCCGCGTGTCGGGTAGCAAGAATCTGGGTAGAGGTAGCAGTCGATTTTTGTAGGGGCGCGCCGCCGCCCGGCTGACGGCGCGCGCGGAGCGGGGTGAGACATAGGCGAGATCTTCGGTCACTCCCGTGGCGCTGCATTGGCTCAAATCCAAGCCAAAGCCCAATTCTGACAGCAATCCTAGTTCATAGCGCACATAAACGACGGCCCAGGCCGGCGACGTGGCCAGCGCATCCAACAGGGAGGCGAAGGCATTATGAATAGGCAGATGAGGTTGGCGCTCAGGTAAGACCGCCTCTGTCACTGCCGCCGCCGCCGTCAGCCCCGCCAAACGGTCCCCATCCGCCAGCAGCCCCGCCGCATGGTCCCGCTTACCCTCCACCATATAGGTGCCCAAATGCTCCGCCAGCCGCCCGCGCCAGTTGGCGGCTACCTGGTTGCCTGGCTGCAACACCCCCCGCAGCCGCCGCCCCATGCCGCCCCGCACCAGCCCCGCATGACGGCCATGCTCTCGCGTCAACAAATTGACTATGGCGGCCGCCTCTCCATAGCGGCGGACCGACAGTACATAACCCTCATCTGACCAGTTCATAAAACTAATGTAACAGGAGATTAAGCATGCTGTTTGCGTTGTTGGTTTGGATTGGTCACAATCTCCCTATGACCGAGCCAAAAGATCTCCCCTATACCATTCGGGGCCGCGAACTAATCGCCCGCACGGACGGCTTGAAAGTACAAATTCTGACCCTGGCCGCTGGCGAGGAAATCCCCTGGCACAGCCATACGATAATCGACGACGACTTCTTCTGCATGGAAGGCCCAATGATCATAGAAACCCGCCGCCCCGAAGGCGCACAACAGTTGAAGCCGGGGCAGACTTTCAAAGTGCCGTCAGGGCAGCCTCATCGCGTGACCGGCGTGGTCGGTGGTTCATGTCGTTTCTTGTTGGTTCAAGGGGTTGGCGAGCATGACTGGGTGCCAGAGTAAGAACATTGGCCGGGTATTTTTAGCGTTCGAGATCAAGTGAATCTGTGTGCCGGATGATTATTTTGATCAGAAATTCGATCGATCTTAAGCTTTTTTGAACTAATAAATTCTGGCTGTGGCAATTGCAAAAATTTTGTAGAAGACATTTCAGTCACATTAAATCTAGTTCGCCGTATTCGAAATTCACCCCCTTCACTGCTCGGTCGTGGTTACATATCGTTACGTTAATGCACCCGTCAGTAAGTTCATGCCGTTGAGGCGCGGAGGCAAAACTTGACCCCTAGTAACTCTGATGAAATTTCACGCTGATACATACTTGTTATGATTCGGTAGTATTTTCGCCGCTTTGGCTTGGAGCCTAAAATTTTTAGCGACAAACTTTTGTTACAAATTTTCAAACTGAGCCATAA
>CAXGCE010000269.1:0-4039 GCA_964007795.1 uncultured Alphaproteobacteria bacterium
TCAATTTTGAACTTGGGTTCAAAATTCGTTTGCCCCAAACACAACGCACCTGACTTGACAACCCACCTCCGAATATGTAAAGTAGATTCATCACCCTGAAAAACACCAGGCTCTGCGTGCCTCCTCCGCGCCTTCTGTGGTTAAACCAGGGAGTTCCCATGATCCGAGCCAACTGCCGAATCCAGTTCACCCGCGCCGACGTCGACTTCCTCTTCACCCACGCGTCGAGCGACACCGTCACCGCCGCGGCCTCCGCGCAGGGCTGCGCCTGCCAACGCCCCGCGGTGGTGACCATGGCCGTCGCCAAGGCCGAGGCCCGATCCATTTCGCCTCGGATCAGTTTGATCAGCCCCGGGACGCCCAGGGCCTTCATGGCTGGAAGGGCCGGGTCTAAGTCTAGCGCCGCCAGGGCCTTGACTTCGTCCAAAGCACCATGATCCAGCATCTGTTCAAGACGCCGGTCGCAGCGACTATACAATTCAGAGCGCGGCCAATTTAGAACAAAACCGTACCAGGGCCCTGGCAAGATGGGAGTAGTGGCTGGTTGGCCCTGCCATTCCGCCAGTGAGACACCAGTCCCTTCGATAACTTCAAGGGCACGGACCAGACGTTGAGAATCCGTGGGCTTTAGCCGTTCCGCCATTTTTGGATCCCTCACCTCCAGGACAGCGTGCACACCCGCTGCGCCTAACTTGTCCAACAAGTTACGGGCACGCCTACGAGCATTGTTGGGTATATCAGGGATTTTGGCAATGCCCTCGGTCAGGGCCTGGAAATACAATCCCGTACCACCAACGAGAATTGGAACCAGGCCAGCACCGCGGGCTGCAGCGATTTCCGCAACAACCATATCCAGCCATCGACCCACCGAGAAGGGCGCGCTGGCGGCAATGATTCCGTAAAGGCGATGGGGCGCCAAGGCTTCTTCCCGCACATCAGGGCGAGCCGTCAGCACCCTCAATTCCCGGTAAACCTGCATGCTATCGGCATTGATTATGATGCCGTTTAGACTACATGCCAGTTCCAATGCCAAACGAGACTTGCCACTGGCCGTTGGGCCGGCTATCAGAATAGTGTTTTCCACGAACGGACCGGTCCCCCATGTCCCATGTTTTGACCCTTATAGCGAAGCCGTTGACCAACGACCACGTCCATCTAGCAAAATCCCTACTGCCCGGAAACAGTCATATCGATTGGCTGGCGGAAGGTACGGCTTGTGATTTATTTTTCGACGCCGCCCAGCGCGGCATCGTGGATCAGGTGCGCGGCGCACTCGGCGATGTGCCAGTGGATTTGTTCTGTCAGCCAAACGGCGGAACCCGACGCAAGAAATTGCTAGTGGCAGACATGGACAGCACTATCATCACCGCCGAATGCATTGACGAAATGGCCGATTTGTTGGGCCTGAAAGACAAGGTCGCCATAATAACAGAGCGCGCCATGGCGGGTGAGTTGGATTTTCCCGCCGCCTTACGGGAGCGGGCCGCCATGTTAAAGGGATTAAGCGTAAACGACCTTGAGCACGTATTCGATCAGCGAATTCACCTCACCCCCGGGGCCCGGCAACTGGTCGCTACCATGACGGCGAACGGCGCCTACACAGCGCTGGTTTCGGGAGGATTTACATTTTTCACTCAGCGTGTGGCAGCAGCTGCCGGCTTTGATCATCATCAAGCCAACATATTGCAATTCTCGGGCTGCCAACTGACGGGAGAGGTCGCTGAACCGATCTTGGGATCGTCCGAGAAACTGGCGGCTTTGCAAGCGTTATCGGCACACTGGAATTTAGAGACTAGGAATATTCTAGCCGTCGGCGACGGCGCCAATGACCTCGAGATGATCGGCGCGGCGGGCTTAGGTGTTGCTTTCCACGCCCAACCCATTGTCGCGCAAGCCGCCCCGGCCCGTATTGATCATAACGACCTGACTGCATTGCTGTATTTGCAAGGCTACCGGGACAGCCAGATCAGGGAATAATGAAAGCTATTTCTTCTTCGTGGACGGACTGTTTTTCGCCTTATCCTTTTTTTCTCGAGGCTTCCCATCCAATTGTACGGCGACGAAGCGTTTATTACGTGCCCGTTCGACCAACAACAATACCGTCTTCACCTTCTTGGTAGTCCTAGATTCATTCCGCTTGCGGATTGTTTCAATCTGCTTGGCTACTTCGCCCGGTGTCTTAACGGCGGTCTGCTGCACTTCAACAATCAGATCGCCAGGCCGTAATCCCTTTTCTGCTGCCGAACTGTCAGCGGCAACTTCAAGTACCAAGACGCCCTGGGCCCCTTCACTGACCTTGAAGGTTTCCCGAGCTTTCTCCGTCAAGGAGGAAAGACGCATACCCAGAAGTTCCACATCTTTTGCCGGTTTAGGATTATTTTCACCGCTGAGGCTGGCGACCTCGCCGCTACTTTCCTCCATCTCAGCGATGGCGACTTCTAGGGTCTTGATTGCACCCTTGCGCCAGACCTCCACCTTCACGGTCTTGCCGATACTGGTGTTGGCCACGATACGTGGCAGGGCCCGCATTTCCTCAACTTCATGACCATCGAATATCAGAATTACGTCGCCTTGCCGTATGCCAGCCTTGCGCGCGGGTCCATCATCACTCACGCCAGCGACTAAAGCACCTTGCGCCTTTTCCATGCCCAGGCTGTCGGCAATCTCATCCGTCACGGTTTGAATGCGCACACCTAGCCAGCCGCGCCGTGTGCGGCCGAATTCAGCCAACTGACTGATCACCCGCTTGGCCAGTGTGGCGGGGATAGCAAAACCGATGCCGACGCTGCCGCCGGTGGGCGAATAGATGGCGGTGTTGATACCTATCACTTTGCCCTTCATATTGAACAAGGGTCCGCCGGAATTCCCCCGGTTAATAGCCGCATCTGTCTGAAAAAAATCGTCATAGGGACCAGAATTTATATCCCGGCCACGAGCCGAAATAATCCCGGCGGTAACGGACCCGCCCAGGCCGAACGGATTACCAATGGCGAGGACCCAGTCACCGACACGAGAATTCTCGGAATTACCCCAATTCAAGGACGGTAGTTCCTTCTTGGGCACCACCTTTAAAAGAGCCAAATCGGTTTTGGCGTCCTTGCCCACCAGCTTGGCCTTCAGACGCGTACCATCCGATAGGCGCACCGAAATCTCATCCGCCTCGGCAATGACATGGTTGTTGGTAACAACCAAGCCGGACTTGTCAATTATAAAACCGGAACCCAGAGACGTAGCCCGTCGGCGGCCTCGGTTCTTGGGCCGATTGCGTTCAAGGTATTCCTTGAAAAACTCCTCGAATGGCGAGCCCCGAGGCACCATGAATTCGGGTTGACCCTTTTTGTCCCCCTTGAGCACTTGTGTCGTCGAAATATTCACGACGGCCGGGGACAATTTGGAGGCGAGATTTGCGAAACTGTCCGGCGCGCCGCGAGAGAGGCTAGAGACGGGTAGCAACAACAGACCCATTGTGACCGCCGTCGCGGCAGCCGCCACGAAATGTCTGCTCAATGGCGCGGTCCAGCGTTGGCATGTAATTGTCCCGATCACGAATATTCTCCCTTGCAGGTGGTGCCAGTTAGCATGGAGCCCTGCTGGGCCAGCTTAGTTGGCTATTTATGTACGTTCCAACAAAATGGCTTTCAAGTGAGCCATCCCATCTATTCCTGAGAGGTGATTTCGGAAGTGAATGTGACAAAATCATGGCGACCTTGAAAATTTTGCAAACGGTGATCAATTCACCGCAGATTGGTCCTATTAACGCCGTGAATTTTTGTTAATCAGTTCACAAAATGGTCTTCACCAGCCAGACAATACCCACGCCGAATGTCGCCGCGCCCAAGCCACTAATTCGCAATGCATCATCAGACTTTTCCTGCATCAATGCCATCATACGCTTCATCCCACCGGGAAATGCGGCGTATAAGCCCCCTTCCAAAGCAAGGACAAGGCCCACAACCATCAGAAATTCTACCATGGCAACTGGCTTTCCAAGCGCCAATTAATTTGCCTTCTTGGGGGTCCGACCGAAACTATTGCCAAA
>CAXGCE010000270.1:0-4036 GCA_964007795.1 uncultured Alphaproteobacteria bacterium
TGTGGCCGTGACTGCGCCAATTTTATAACTACCATTAACGTCAACGGACGCAGCTGGTGAACAATGAAAATTAGCGCCGGCGATGGTGGTTAACCCGCTGGGCAGTGCATAACCCTGTTCAACCACGCGCATATATAAACCCTCGCGGCCGGTAAAAATTGTGCCATTCAAATAAACGATGGAGCCAAGTTCCAATTCCGCCAATTGTTCTGGCCCCGCGGGAAGGTCTAAATGGACAATCTTCAGATCATCCTGCTTCATGACACTGACTCCCGCCGATAATAGGGGGTGAACCAATTGGGATTGGGACGCATTTCCGCTTTGCCGTCGGCATGGAGCCGGGCGCTCGCTCGGCGGGACGAGAGACAAAAGCAGTGCATGCTCACGGGCATGCCGCCGGTATGAGTAAAGGCAACCTCCATATGGCAATCGGCAACCATTGAACGGCCAGAGATACCCATCACACCCATCCCCATGGAATTTCCCATCTCCTTCAGTTCATCTTCGAGCGAGGCAATTTCAGGATCCGGATTGCGGTCACCGACAACCCTTAGACACGCCGCTTCCTTACCCAGTCGCATGCAGGTATCCTTGTTGCCTCCCAGGCCAATGCCAACAATAGCCGGCTGACAAGCCAAGCCGCGCTTGCCAAAGGTCATCAGGGTATCGAGAAAAAATCGTTTGATGCCATCAATGCCATCGCCAGGAAACAACATGCGGTAGTCGGTACCGAACAAACCGCCTTTGTGCACCGTTGTTATTTCAAGCCAATCCGCATCTGGTTCAAAGGCATATTGCACTTCCGGCGCATGGATCCCCACGTTGTTGTTATGATCAATTCGGCTTAATGGATGCACCCGGTTTGGCCGCAACGGCACATTTTGCGTGGCGTCCGCTGTAGCTCGACGCAATGCCGCTTCCAAAGCCACAAAACCACCCTCAATCTTCGCCTCGTTGCCAACTTTTACGTAGTATCGCGGGAGCCCCGTATCGGCACACATCGGGCGTTGATCGATGTTGGCGGCATCCCAATTGTCCAGCATGGCGTTTAACACGAAACAGCCCAGAGAGTTTTCCTCCTCCGCGGCCATCTTTCGTACATGTTCGCCAAAGTCCTTAGGAATACTGATGCTTGCAGTCTGCATCAATTCGCGAGCGACCGTCTCTACATTGTGAATAGGAATAGTTTTCATAGTTTTGTACTGTTTCATATTTCAGGGGAATTCGATCAAGGAACTGTCCGGCGCATTCCTTTGGCTAACTTAGTTGTTCCAAACACAAACTGAAAAATCTTACTTTATTTCAAGGCGGCAACAAAGAGATAAAATACTATTTTGCTATAAATAGAATAACTTGTTAAGATATGACTTTAAACAGGGCTTTTTCCGGTAAAATCCTGCGATATTCTATCTATCTGCCGGAACAAATAGGCAGCGGATGAACCCTTCGAAAAAAACTGACCCAAAACAATTGGCCGTCCGAATTTGGCGAGGCAGAGAGAACGGCGCATTTGAGACCTACGCTGTGCCGCGTCAGGAAAATCAAACGGTCCTAGATGTCGTCACCTTTATTCAACGCCGAATTGACCCAACCTTGACGTATCGTTTCTCCTGCCGGGTTGGGGTCTGCGGTTCCTGCGCCATGACTGTGAATGGTCGCGGCCGATGGACTTGTCGCTCTAATATTTCGGATATTGCACCCGACGGTCTTTTGGAACTAGCGCCTCTACGTAACCTACCCATCATCAAAGACTTGATGGTCGACATGGAGGTTTTCTTTGATAAATTCGCCGCCGCCGGCAGCGCGTTTGTTCCCGAAAATACAGCGCTGACGACGTTCGCGCACGTCAAACCCGACAGCAAGGAACGGCAGGCCGTTGAAGCAGCAATTGAATGCATTGGCTGCGGGGTCTGCTACAGCGCCTGCGATGTAGTGGCCGCAAACCCGGATTACTTGGGCCCTGCGGCGTTAAACCGGGCCTGGTCACTTTGGAATGACGTGCGTGACGGTCATGGCCAGAAAATTCTAAGAATGGTCGCTAACGATGCGGGTTGTCTGGCCTGCCATTCCCATCAAAGCTGCCAGGAACAATGCCCAAAAAATTTAAACCCGACAAAATCCATCGCCGGACTAAAAAAAGCGTCGGCTCTGGCAGCACTGAAAGGAACTTTGTAGGGTATGGAAAGCCGCCAGGATATTTGGCTTTGGTTGGTGCAGAGGGGCACAGCTTTTATTCTGGCGTTATTTGTACTGATCCATTTTGTCACCATTGTGCTGACCGTCGGCAAAGGTCTCAGCGCCGATGCTATTGTGGCACGTGTCTCCGGCAATTTCTTGTTCCTGACCTACTACGGCCTATTCGCGGTTTCAGCAGCATTGCATGGGGCCATTGGCGCGCGTAATTTTTTACGGGAAATTACCCAGGCAGGACGAGCAATTGATCTGTTCTCTCTGCTCCTTTGCCTCACTCTGCTTTGGTTGGGATTGCGTGCCGTATTCGGTCTTTACGGATTAGCAGCCTGAACCATGACCATGCGCGACCGTGTACGGCACAGACATAGCGCCTATTGGGCCTTTTGGCTGCATCGCTTGTCTGGTCTTGGCCTTGTGGTGTTTCTGCCCTGTCATTTCTACGTACTGGCGCTGGCAATCGAAGAGGCTGCACGTCTAGACGAATTCTTGAACTGGGCCCAACATCCACTGGTGAAGCTGGCGGAGACTGGTTTGATACTGCTTCTGGTGGCCCACATGACTGGCGGCCTTAGGCTGCTAGCATTGGAGTTCCTGCCTTGGAGCGAACATCAGAAAACGCGCATTATCTTGGCCCTGGGCATGGCGGTTGCAGCGGCCTTATTGTTTGCTCTGAATGCGGTTTAAGAAGATGGGTAATATGGACGTTAGTCAAACAGACATATTGATATTGGGCAGTGGAGGTGCTGGATTGTTGGCCGCGCTACATGCGAGGAAGACGAACCCGGACGCTAGTATCACTGTCGCCGTCAAGGGATTATTGGGCAAGACGGGTTGCACGCGTATGGTGCAGGGCGGATATAACGTCGCGGTGGCGGCTGGCGATTCCGCCGAACGCCATTTCATGGATACCATCGAAGGCGGAAAATGGCTGAATAATCAAGATCTGGCCTGGGCACTAGTGACTGGCGCTCAGGAGCGTATCCGCGAGCTGGAGAATGAACATGGTTGCTTTTTCGACCGAAATCCAGACGGCACCATGCATCAAAAAGCATTTGCCGGTCAGACCTTCGATCGGACGGTTCACAAGGGCGATCTCACTGGCATAGAGATCATCAACCGACTGGCCGAACAGGTATGGTCAAGGGACATTGGACGGTTGGAGGATCACCGTGCCGTGGAGTTGATCAAGGCCAAAGATGGTAGTGGTTTGGCTGGCGTACTGACGATCGATATGCGCAGTGGTAGTTTTCGATATATCGCAGCAAAGGCGGTCTTGGTTGCAACAGGCGGCGGGCCCAGCATGTATCTTTATCACACACCATCCGGGGACAAGAGTTGCGATGGCATGGCTATGTTGCTGCGGGCGGGCCTACCGCTGCGGGATATGGAAATGGTGCAGTTTCATCCCACCGGTCTGGTGGCTGGGCGGGACACGCGGATAACCGGTACAATAATTGAAGAGGGTTTACGCGGTTATGGCGGACACCTGCTGAGGGGCAATGGCGAACGGTTCATGCATGAATATGACAATCGGGAGGAACGTGCCACCAGGGATATTGTTTCCCGATCCATGTATGAAGAAATACGCGCTGGCAATTGCGGCCCAAATGGGGGGCTTTATATCACCATGAAACATCTGGACCCGAAGGAAGTGCGCAAGCGCTTTAAGGGTATGGTAGAGCGCTGTGCCGATGTCGGATTTAATCTGGTATCCGGCAATGTCGAAGTTGTTCCTACCGCCCATTACATGATGGGCGGTTGCGAATTCCAACTTGACTGTTCGACGGAACTGCCAGGCCTGTTCGTCGCTGGCGAAGATGCCGGCGGCGTACATGGTGCTAAT
>CAXGCE010000271.1:0-4032 GCA_964007795.1 uncultured Alphaproteobacteria bacterium
CGGCACCGGTGGAGCCGGCGGCACTTATTTCCCAATTGGCGGTCTGATCGCCAATGCTATTTCCAGTCCGCCGGGAGCACGCTCCTGCGAAAAGGGCGGAACTTGTGGCGTACCTGGCCTAGTTGCGATCGCTGTTTCAACTAATGCTTCCGTTTTCAACATGAATGCCATTCAGGCAGGCAATCTCGATGCTGGCCTCGCCGGTGCGCAAAGCGTAACCCAGGGTTATAACGGCGAAGGAAAATTTGTTGGAAACAAGAAGGATAAGGTTCGTGTCATCGCCAATCTATATCCTGAAGACATGCATTTGGTTACCGCTAAGGGAGTTCACTTCAAAAGCTTGAAAGATCTAAACGGCAAGCGTGTCGGTGTTGCCTCTGCCGGTTCTGGAACCCAGGTTTCGGTTCGGATGATCATCAAGCATTATGGGATCAAGGCCAAGGAGCATGAATTAGGTGTCAAACAAAGCACGCAGCGCCTTGCTGATGGTCAGCTGGATGCCTTCTTTTACGCTGCCGGAACGCCGCTCTCTTCCTTGATCCAACTTGGATCGACAAAGGGATTTGAACTCTACAAGTTTACAGCCTCTGAGCAAAAAGCCATCAACGGCATCATCCCTTACTATGTAGAATCGACAATACCTGCTGGCACTTATGAGAACATAAAATACGATGTGACAACTGTTGCCGTGAACGGACAGTTGGTAACATCAATCGACCAACCAGCCGATCTTATATATGGAATAACAAAAGCCCTCTGGAGCAAGAAAACCCGAGGTCTTCTGGATAAAGGCCATGCCAAAGGTAAAGCAATTCGATTGGAAACGGCTCTTAAAGGTGTCCTTGTTCCATTGCATCCCGGTGCTGAGAAATTCTACAAAGAAAAAGGTATGATAAAATAAACGACCATTGTGTTGCTGGGGGGTGGGCATAAGCACGCCCGCCTCCAACACAATCCAACACAAGCAAAAAACACGTGACTTTCCTGGCAATGGCTAATTAAGTCTCTGCCTTGAGCGGGGGGGAATGGTTGAATTTGATGTAAAGAAGATAGAAGAGCTGGAAGAAAAATACGACTCCGCCCTTCAAACTCGTCCAATTGGTCCCTGGCTTTTCAAGTTTACCTTCGTTTTCTCCATCGTTTTTGCAGCTTATCATTATATTACTGCGGGCACTGGCGTTCCCGTGGATTACTGGCACATGGGCACTCACATGTCAGGTGTGATCTTACTTGTCTTTATCGGTTATCCAGCGATCAAGGGCAGCCAAGGCGGCGAGATACAAGCAAACACCTGGTGGCGCTATGCCAACATACCAATCTGGGACTGGTTGCTAATCATTGCCGGCATCTCTTCCTCATATTACATCGGTGTGACTTGGTACGAAATCGATTTTGAATTTCTGGGTGGCCGCTTTACCCTGCCTGAGCAGGTTCTCCGGCAAGGCAATCCTGCCCGTATTGATGTCGTATTCGGATCGGTTCTGATATTCATTTTGCTTGAAGCCGTGCGCCGCACCCTAGGCATTGTCGTGCCTATAATCATCATTCTATTCACCATCTACGCTGTATTTGGCATGTACATGCCATTCCAGATACTCAAACATCCAGGAATTAGCTGGGATCTCTATATTAATAGCATGTACTTCCCCGAAGAGGGTATCTACGGCGTGACATTGTGGATTGTCTCAACGGTGGTCTTCCACTTCGTGCTCTTTGGAATTCTCGCGCAACGCATGGGGCTTGGACAATTCTTCGTCGACGTTGCAACGGTTTTTGCCGGTCGTTATGCGGGCGGTCTCGCTAAAGTCAGCGTCGTTTCCTCAGCCTTTTTTGGCACGATTTCGGGGTCTTCAATTGCCAATACGGTCTCGACTGGCTCGCTTACAATTCCCAATATGAAACGTATGGGCTACCCGGGCCATCTCGCCGGCGGCGTAGAAGCGGCGTCCAGTGCGGGCGGCCAGATTACACCGCCGATCATGGGCGCTGCTGCCTTCGTAATGGCGGAGTTCCTTGAACTACCATACACAACCATCATCCTCGCGGCTCTCGTACCAGCCGCTATGCACTACATCGGCGTCTTGTCGATTGTCCACTTTAAGGCAAAACGTCTTGGGCTCAGAGGACTACCAGCCGCAGAAATACCAAAATTTTGGGATGTGATAAAAAAAGGATGGCCAACGGCTATACCACTAGCGGTATTAATCTACGTACTGTTTAGTGGGTACTCTCCCCATATGGCTGCGTTCTGGGGTATTTCAACGGCATTGGCGGTGGGTTTCATCAACCCAATGCATCGAATTTCTGTTCGTGACGTTTTCGAAGGCTGTGTTATGGGGGTCAAGTATGCCCTTGCCGTAGGCGCTGTTTGCGCCGCCATCGGCATAGTCGTTGGCGTGGTAAATACGACCGGCCTAGGTTTTCGTTTGGGCTTTATGGTTACTGAAGCTGCCATCAACTTCGCCGAAGCCTTTCATCCGCTAATTGCCTGGATCCCATTGATCGACTTTTCACTCCAGGGAATAACCCTATTCATTTCACTAATCCTGATTGCCATTACCTGCATCCTCGTGGGAGCGGGTCTACCAACCACCGCGCTATATATAATGCTAGCGACTGTAGCACAGCCGGCGTTAGGCAATCTTGGTATACCGCCCCTCGCCTCACATCTTTTTGTATTATACTATGGCGTGATTTCGGAGATAACACCCCCAGTCTGCGCTTCAGCTTACGCGGCTGCAGGTATCGCAGGAGCCAACCCTTTTCGCACCGGTCTTTCAGCATTTTCTCTTGGAATTGCTAAGCTTATGGTGCCCATGGTGTTTGTCTATTCACCAGCCATGCTAATCGTCATTGAAAGTCATTTTACCTGGGAGGCATTCTTTTCAACTACCCTAAGCTGCGCCGTCGGTATTTTCATGGTAGCAACTGCGGTAGCTGGATATTTCTTAACCCACATGTCAGTTCTCCTGCGTGTAGCAATGGCTATGGCTGGTGTGTTGTTAGTCGCGCCAGGGATACAGAGTGACATCTACGCCGTTGTTGTGTTCTTGCCGGTTTTAGCCCAGCAAATCATTAGCAGCCGCCGGCTACGTACGGCGTCAACTGGCGAAAATTAATATTATTTCAAGGCCGTGTCCAATGCTGCAATTGGGAGCCATAGGCGAACAGTGCTGGCGTGCCTCCAGTGTGAACGAACAGCAACGCTGAACCCGGTGCAATTGTCTGTTCTGCCACCAAGTCTATCAGTCCGGCCATCACCTTGCCTGTATAGGGAGGATCAAGAAACAACCCTTCGCATCGAGCGGCCAGGATAATTGCGTCTGCCGTGGCGGGATTAAGCTGTCCATAGCCCGGTGCCAAGACGCCATCGTATGGTTTGATGTCCTTGTCAGCGACGATTTCACCCAAGCCCAGCATCTCCGATAAACCCCTGCAATGGGCCGAAATGCGCTGAAACTGCGCATCTGCGTTCCGTCGTACGCAGACACCATAAACATCCATGGTCTGCCCCATTGCGCGCAAACCAAACAACAAGCCCGCATGCGTGAAACCACTACCCGATGCGATGACTACAGCATCAATTTTGGTGTTGCTAGCTTGCAGTTGGGCGACGATCTCCGCCGCTGCTAAAACATAACCTAGGGCGCCCAATGGCGGATGACCGAGTGCTAACGGCACCATATAGGGGCACCGTCCCTTGGCCCGCAAGCCATCGGCGATGGCCTGAACGGCGGCGTCGGCGCCGGCTTCGTCCTCGCCGTCGAGGTAAGAAGTGCGATGGGCGCCCAGGATGTCACACAGCAATACGTTGCCCGATTGGTGGTAGAGGGCGTCCATACCGGGCACACGCTCCTCGCCCTGAATATGAATTTCCATGCCCAGGCGCGCGGCCGCGGCTGCGGCGACACGAACATAGTTGGATTGCACGGCCCCGGTTATGACGATGGTATCCGCGCCTTCCGCCAGGGCGGCGCCAAAATAGAATTCCAGCTGGCGGGTCTTGTTGCCGCCAAAAGCCAGTCCCGTCAG
>CAXGCE010000272.1:0-3971 GCA_964007795.1 uncultured Alphaproteobacteria bacterium
TACCATTCAGGTTCGAATTCGTCCTTCCAATCCTGGTCTTCTTTCCGCCGAGCCGCTTCCTCTTCCTCTTCCTCCCACCTTCTCTCATCTTCTCTTTGACGGGTATCCTGACAATCAAAACAGATACCCCCTCGGAGTTCGTCGGAGTAAGGCTCCTCGCACTCTCCACAATCTTCACAATGGTCATGGAGGCCGCACTCATTCGACAAACAATCATCGCAGTAATGGGACTTCCCATCCTTCGCATACCCCGTAGGTTCGAGTTTTTCACACTCTCCACACTCTATGAAATACCTCTCATCATATTCTATCCAACTGGGTAGCCGATCCAGTTTCCGCTCGAAAATATCTAGCCTTTCTCTCCCGATAATACGGACCAGTAGATTACTAGTGGAACTGTAAACAGGAGATTTCGCGCCCTTGTTGCTGAACCCGGCTTCAGCATCGGCAACGATGGGGGCGAACCAATCGATGTCACCCTCATTTTCCATAGTCTGGATCTGATCTGCGCGCTGCAGGGTTTTGTTGATGCGCTTGGCCAGGGCGGGACCGCTATCTGCAGGATAGAGGCTTTGATCCGGGTACATGGCGCTTGCATTGTTGCTGTCTGCAGCAACTTGCCAGCCGGAGAGATAGATCGCTTTCAGGCCCGCTCGCACCTGCTGCATAGCCTGGTTGCCAGTCATAGCACCTAGGGTATGGACATAGTCCTCGGTCTGCAGCAGCTTCCAAAGCTTATCGGCGCCACGACGGGCCAAGGTATATTCGATTTTTACAGAGCCCTGAAGTTTTTTTACATCTTCTACAGAGTAGTTACGCTGGATGCCATTAAAGCGACCTTCCGGAGCAGAAATCATCTGCTCGATCGTCTCCGTCATAGTTTGTCTCCTAATTACTAAATTTTGTGTTATTCCAATGATTATCAGCGTTTCAGTGTTGTCCTGCTGCCCTATAACGTTGGTATGGAGAATTAGGCACCATAAGGCAATTAAAAAAGTGTAAGGTTGATAATTTTGCAATAATTATGCTTGTAAATTTGTAAAAAATGTAAAATACTCTGATCCAAGCAAGATCAAATTAATTGCGGAGGCGGCTAATTGCCCGTGGAAAAAAAGGCTATGCTGGGCCACAAGGTTCGCCGCTTTCGGCAGGAGCAGAAACTGAGCCAGACCGAAATGGCCGAAATGCTGGAAATCTCGCCAAGCTATTTGAACCTTATTGAGCACAATCAACGACCCGTCACCGTGCCCCTGTTGTTTCGTCTGGGCCAGGTGTTTCCCATCGACCTGCGGGAATTTGCTCAGGATGATGCTGCTGCTTTGGCGGCGGGTTTACGCGAAGCTTTGTCCGATCCCTTATTTGAAAGTCTTAAGTTGAGAGATCAAGAAATTAGAGACGTAGCGGAAGTTTCTCCAACGGCGACCCAGGCGGTTATGAACCTCTACAAGGCCTATGCGGAACTGCGCGAGGATTCCCAGGCTCTGGTCGAGCGTATGGCCGACTCAAGCAAGCTGCAAGGACTTGACTCCCAAGTCTTCCCGATTGAGGAAGTTCGGGATTTTCAACAATCCCAGCTAAATCATTTTCCCGAACTGGAGACAGCAGCCGATGCTTTGTGGCATGAAGCGGGTCTCCAAAGCGATGATCTATATCAGGGTTTGGTTCGACATTTGCAATCGGTCCATGGCATTGGCGCCAAGGTGATGCCGGTGGATATCATGGGCGAGACGCTGCGTCGTTATGATTTCCATCGCAGCCGCGTCCTGTTATCGGAGATTTTGGCCATGCCTAGTCGAAAATTTCAGTTGGCTGTGCAACTGGCGATTTCTTCCCATGGCGAAATTTTGGATCGCCTGGTGGCCAAGGCAAAGTTGTCCTCGCCAGAGGCGGAGAAGCTCTTGCGGATTGGATTAGCAGGTTATTTTGCCGGTGCGGTTTTGATGCCTTACGACGCCTTTCTCACCTCGGCCAAGGAACTGCGTTATGATTTGGAAATTCTACAAAATCGTTTCGGTGTCAGTTTCGAGCAGGTTTGCCATCGTCTGACCACGCTGCAACGCAAGGCTTCACAGGGCGTGCCATTCTTCTTTATCCGCATTGATCACGCTGGAAATATTTCCAAACGGCTAAGCGGTGCCGGTTTTCATTTCGCCCGTTTCGGTGGGGCTTGCCCACGCTGGGTAATTCACGACGCCTTTGCCGCTCCCGGAAGTTTACTCACCCAGCAGGCCCGTATGCCCGACGGCAGCGCCTTTCTGGCTATTGCCCGCACTGTGGATCCCATTCTGGGTGGGCATCAGGGGCGACGGCCGCGGCTGGCCGTGGCCGTAGGTTGCGATTTGAGCCAGGCCAAACATCTCGTCTACGGGGATAAAATGGATCAAAATAGTACCCAGGGGGCCACGAATGTCGGTGTGTCCTGCCGGGTTTGCGAGCGGCTGGATTGTAGCCAACGGGCTCATCCTCCACTAAACCATCGTCTGCGCCTCGACGAGAACGTACGCCGCATCGCGCCATTCGCCATTGCACCGAGTTAGACGGCCGACCTTCAAAGTTGCTGCACACCGCCAAGAAATTTGCAGTAGCGATTAAGTGGAAAGTCAATTTGGATTCGACCTTGCCATCTCCATGGACTGCAGAATTGCCGGTTTGGCTCTAGCAGAAATGCTGATCGTATTTAATGCTTGGGTGGCGCAAGGTGCGCGAAATGGTATCGAATGGTTAGTTCCCGAATAAAACGGCTAATCGATCGACTGCGCCAAGGTCATCGAAATTTGGCTGAGCGGCAGTCCGCTTTCTGCTAGGAGGGCATCGAACACTTCTTGTACCTTGGCTCGTTCCCGCTTGCCCTTTCCCGTGCCGTCGTATAGGGACCAGCACTTCAGAGCCGAGAGTACAAAAGGAGTGAGGTTGAAACTATCCTTACCCACCATGCGCAAAAAATACGGTCCAGAATTTCCGCCAAGCTGGGTGAAGCGTTTGCTCAATTGATCCCATAACACAACCGTTTGCTCTGATTTCCACTCGGCTAGCCAGTTCCCCATGCTGCCCGCTTCCTCGGCTATAACACAAATGGCAATGGCGTTGGCGCGCACGGACTTAATCTTGCCCCAATGCCGAATGATGCGCGTCTCACCCATCAAGGCTTCCAGATCCTCATCAGCCATGGCGCGGACCTTGCGGGGTTCGAAGCCGTGAAATATCTCCTCAAAAGCTGGCCATTTTCCTTGTACCATGGAGTGCTTAAGACCGGCACTGAACACTCGTAGGGACATTGAGGAAAGATACCGGTCATCACCGATTGCTCTGAGTGCCTGATTGGACTTCGGCCTGGGCAGTTTTTTCTTCAGGGCTGCTGCGCCGCCGTTCCGAGCTTCCGCCGCCGCCTGAATGTCCTTAAATTTCGTCATGGATGCAGTTTAGCACGACGGCAGGCATGGTGTAATCACAGTGACCGGCCAATGATATAGCGCATGATTTCGTTGGTGCCGGCATAGATGCGGTGCACCCGCGCATCCGCCCAGGCCCGGGCAATTGGGTAGTCCCACATATAGCCGTTGCCGCCGTGCAGTTGGACGCAATCGTTGAGGACCTGATCCTGCAATTCCGTGGTCCATAGTTTCGCCTTGGCCGCCGTCTCTGCCGATAAGGCGCCCGCCGCGTGCTGTTCGATGCAACGGTCAATGAAGGTGCGCCCGGCCTCTATGGCGGTGGCATGGTCCGCCAGCTTGAATTGCGTGTTCTGAAAATCAAAAACAGGTTGACCAAAGGCTTTTCGGTCCTTGGTATAGACCACGGTTTGGTCTAACGCTGCCTCGCAGATCGCCATGGAACGAACGGCGACCACCAGACGTTCCTGGGCCAGACCATGCCACAGAATTCGCCAGCCTTCGTTCTCGCCACCTAGCATGCAATCAGTGGGGACCCGCATGTCGTCGAAGAACAATTCCGCCGTGTCCTGAGCTTTGTTG
>CAXGCE010000273.1:0-3951 GCA_964007795.1 uncultured Alphaproteobacteria bacterium
TCCGGCCGGTTCGGTTTCCAGGAATTGTTGTCGGATCGCATTCACCGATGAGGGCTTTTCCGCTAGATAGGGCGCTGTGAACCATCGCTCCATCGTGGCTTCTACCAAGGGCTCCATGCCCTGTTCCGAAGCCGCAGCGATGCGTTCTTCCCATGCAGCCTTCCCCTCGGGCGGGATTTGCGAGGAGGTATCACAAAGGCTCAAGCTCTTAAACCGACCCGGTTCCCGCAAGGCGATGTTCTGGCCGATCATACCGCCCATAGACAGTCCTGCCCAATGCACTTCAGACAATCCAAGCCCGTCCATCAAGGCCATGGCATCGTCGCCTAACATATCAAGGGTATATTCGCCTTTCGGTGCATCCGTTTTACCATGACCCCGGGTATCGTAGCATAGCACCTGAAAACTCAAGGCTAAGGGTGGAAGTTGCGGTGCCCACATGATCTGGGAGGAACCTAGCGAATGGCTGACCACAACCGTGGGGGCGTCCTCCGGCCCGAACAATTCGTATTCGATATTGATTCCGTTACCCAGGAATTTCATGACTAATTCTCCATGCTCGTGCTCTGCCTACATTTTGTCGGCGATTGGGTGCGCCTTCATTTCAACTTCAATAAACACCAATTCCCCAGCACCCGCATTGATTACATTGTGATTTACCCCCGCCTGACGATAGTAGGATTGTCCCCGAGTCAGTCGCGCCCGAACCTCATTACCATCGGGTTCTACAATCAACAATTCACCATCCGTTTGCGGCACTACCACATAGTCCCATTGATGCACGTGTGGTGTCGTCTCGGCACCTGACGCGAAGCGGTATTCAGTAACACGGACTCGGTCGTTGTCTTCCTGCACCGTTGCCACGGCGCTGGGTCGATTGGGCATATTTGCTCCCCATTCCTTCGGGCAGACTAACACAATTAGCTGCTCTTGTGAGGTCCGCCGTCATAGGGCACTGTCAGACCATGAACGACATGACACGACATAACGTAACTGGCGGCGATGTCTTGGTGGATACACTAATTGCCCACGGTGTGGACACTGCCTTCACGGTGTCTGGGGAGAGCTTTCTGGCCGTGTTGGAGGCCCTGCGCAGATCCCGGAATCAAATCCGCCTGGTAACGACACGACATGAAGGCGGCGGCTCCTTCGCGGCAGAAGCTTTTGGCAAATTGACCGGCCGGCCGGCGGCGGTCTTCGTCTCCCGCGGTCCGGGCGCCACCAATGCGGCTATTGGCGTGCATACGGCGAAACAGGATAGCAGTCCCATGCTTCTGTTCGTTGGCCATGTACGCAGCACATCCCAAGGCAAGGAAGCCTTTCAGGAGATTGACCAAGCTGCGATGTTCTCGCCTATTGCCAAGGCAGTTTTGCAACCCAATAACAGCGATCAAATTGCCTCCGTGACTGCGCAGGCGGTCGCCCTGTCAACTGCCGGGCGGCCGGGTCCGGTTGTGGTTGTGCTACCTCGCGATCTGACTGACGGACTGGTAAACAACCTTGACGTCCCTAAGCCCAAGCCGCGGCCGAATGTATTGCCCGACCCGGGCGCCATTGAACAGGCCGGCATGATGATCAACACCGCGAAATGCCCACTTGTCCTGTCTGGCGAGATTGTCGCGGTTCAAGACTGCAACGACAGCCTAATGGCATTAGCAGAATCGGGTGGGTTGCCCGTCATGACTACATACCGGCGTCAGGATACCTTCTCAAACCAGCATCCGGCCTACGCTGGACACCTGGAGATCAACAGGCTGCCCTATCAGCGCGGGATCCTCAAAGAAGCGGACCTGCTGATTGCTGTCGGCAGCCGTATGGACGGCATCACGTCAGAAGACGGTCTATTGCCCCATGATCACCAGAGCCTAATCCAAATTTATCCGGACGTCGATGTCCTCACGCGCTGCCGAGCTGATCTGCCCATCCTTTCCGACCCTGGCCCGGCCTGCCGCGCCTTGGCGGCAAAACTTGAGCCAAGAGATGGGGAGATGAAAAAACTTCATGGGGCTTACCTGCAGAGTAGAGAGCCCGGCGTTGTCGCAGTCCAAGGGGCGGTGGATTTATCACATATTGCGGCCGATGTGTCGCGCATCGCACCGGCCAACACGACTATATTGACCGATGGCGGCAGTTTTGCCCGCTGGATCCACCGCTTTTATTGTTTCGATCACGCCCATACCCAAGCGGGGCCTGTATCAGGCGCAATGGGGTATGGCATTCCCGGCGCTATCGGGGCCCGCCTGGCGCGGCCTGACCAACCGGCCATCGCATTTGTTGGCGATGGCGGCTTTATGATGACAGGTCAGGAATTGGTCACAGCCGTGGAACAGGCTATCGATCTGGTGGTCGTTGTCTGTGACAACGGCGTTCACGGTTCAATTTTGGAGGGGCAGCGGCAAAGGTTCGGCTCTGACCATATCTATGGCACGCGGCTGATCAGTCCCAATTTTGCTGATGTGGCCACGGCCTTTGGCTGTAAATCATGGACCGTAGAGAGAACGGAGGATTTTGCAGATGCGCTGCAGGGTGCGCTTTCCCATGCCTTCCCCACCCTGATCCACTTACTGACCGACGATCGCGATATTGCCCCCTTTGACAAAGGCCCCGACGCGGTCTAGTCACGCGACAAGAGGTACTGGCCGAGGAACAAGGGGACCGTCAGGACGAGAATAACGGCAGACAGAAATATCGGCGCCGCGGCCGTGCCTGCCACATCGGCTGTCCAGCCCACCACACCAGGAATAAGTCCCAGACCGCCGTAAAAAAAGGTGTAGAGGATGGCATTGCCTTGAACCCGATTCGACGGTGACATCAATAGAACAGCCCTCCCCATTATGATGCCAGCCGGCGCGGCGGCAAACAGGCCTGTCAAGGCACTCAACACAAAGGGAAAGTCTACGAAGGGCAAGGCGCCGGCAAATAAGGCGGCCAAAAGGCAGCAAATAGTTAAAACCCAACCCGGCCGTCCCGTGCGATCCGCCAAAAAACCACCAAGTGGTAGACCTGGCAAAGCTCCCCAGCTTGCCAGGCTGATGGCGGCCCCGGCCGCCGCAATGTCCATGCCTCGCTCGATCAACATGGCCGGCCCGAACGACAGATAAGAAAAATAGGCAAGATTATAAAAAGCCCAAACTACGCCGGCATAACAAACCAGCGCTAATTCACGGCGCGGAATGTGGAACCTAAATCCCACCTTTGATATGGACTGTCCGCCGGGCGGCGCCCGATAACCGACCCAAACCGCAATCAAAGCCAACAGGCAGGTTAGTGCAGTCAAATGCATTACCCCTTGCCAGTTCCAAACTTCTGCCAGAGGTCCCATGGTGGTCAGCGCGATAGCTATACCCACGGGCCAGCCACACAAAAGTACCGCCATTGCCGTGGTGACGGATTTCTCGTCAAACCATTCCGCGACCATTTTTAGCATGAACAGGCTTTGCAGAACGGCGCCAACGCCACTTATCAAACGACCCAACCCAACCATGACGAAATTGTCGGCCAGCCCCGTGATGACGCCTCCTACCGCCATGACGCCAACGCCGAACAAAACCATAGTCAAATCACTGAATCGGCTACCCAGCATGGCACCTGGCAACGCAATAACCAAACCAGGCAGCATATAAAGACCAACCAAAGTGCCAATCTCGGCAAAGTCCAAGCCCAAATCGGCTACCATGAACGGTGTTACAGATGCGACTGCTTGGAACTGAAACCCCATGACCAACCGCACAAAGATCAACAGGGTCAAAATTGCCCAGCGGTTATTCAACATGGACTAGACACCTTGCGAGGTAACACCGAACTGCAGGGGTGCTACCTATTTTTGAGGATTCTTGAAGTCTATCTTCAAATTCGGCAGGTTCTTATCGAGGCGTTTTAAGACCTCCTCAGTAACGTTCAGGCGCTGATCGAACACCAACACCGCTTTGCGCGCCAGAGTGATGGTTATAT
>CAXGCE010000274.1:0-3946 GCA_964007795.1 uncultured Alphaproteobacteria bacterium
ACGGGGCGTCAAGATGAGTACCGTTATGGGTCGACAGAGCAATTTGCTCCACCGCCCAACCTTCTCCATCGGGTAAATCCGCTTTGGCAAGGCCTGGGAAGAACGCCGTCATCCCCGCTACAGACGACTGATGATCAATGTATTCAATTTTTGGCTGCATACCTATAGGATCGGAGATTACATCGTTTTCAAGAAAGATGGATATATCGATAATTCTTCTAGTCATCGCGTTCTCCAGGTCCAAACAGGGTTATATTCTTTATTATTTGTGACATATTTGTCGCAATACCCGACAAAAACACCACATATCACCCCATTCAATTTGCCTAGCAGGGATCGCCCTGTCAATTTACCCCGCTTAGCGTCAGTTTTTTGTTACGTTATGTCATCACGAAAGTTCAATCGTTGCAAAGTATCCTTTGCTGGTACTTGGCAAATGGTGGGGCTTTTAATTATCGAAGTAGTCCGGGACCAAATAAGATGCCTACAGGAACAGTAAAGTGGTTCAATCCAACCAAGGGGTATGGATTTATCGAACCAAGCGATGGCTCAAAAGATGCCTTCGTCCACATTTCAGCCGTTGAGCGCGCCGGTTTGTCGACCTTGAACGAGGGTCAGAAGGTTGAGTACGAGTTAACGGAAGGTCGGAACGGCAAGTCAGCGGCAGACAACATCGTCGTCGTGGATTGACCTGCCGGTGCCTTTTGGCACCACAAATAATGTTACCCCAAATTTATCGGCGCGGCGCTGAGATGAATGGCGCTGTTTTTTTGGGCGCATTTCGGACCGCGTTGGCCTGTATTTGGGACCTTGAAATCGGGGTACGAGAATAAGTTAAAATTTTCGACAGGTAGACCCAGCTTGTATCATATTGAATTACGATTCAGAGTTTTACATGCTGAAAATGTGCTCAACTAATTTAAATTAATATCGGATAAATTACGCATAACCTTCGGTTTTTAAATAATAATAAAATTCTTCGGCCCGCCGGCTAACGATGCGTAACTCCCAAAAATTACTGGGCGTTTTTATCTAAGAGAGAATTCGACCTTCGCTTAGCACCTAGTCCTGTTGTTGCCCAAAGCTCCGACATAACCACCCTCCTTATCCCATCAATTATAGTATTTTCCCAAAAGATATGATCAGCGTCAGTTGAGAGGTCTCGTTCTGGAAAAGACGATTCCTCCTTTCCATCCGTTGACATGGCGCCGGTGGGGGCGCAATTTGCGCCTACTAAATATAGGGAGCCATGAACATGGAACGTTCATTCGCGAAAGAGGTCAAACAGTTGCGCCTGGGCACGGGCGAGACCTTTCACGGCGAAGGTATCCTGGCCGTCACCAAGGCGCTTCTACAGTCGGGCATCAGTTACGTTGGTGGCTATCAGGGTGCACCAATCAGTCATTTGATGGATGTGCTGGTTGATGCTGAAGACCTATTAAGCGAACTTGGTGTGCATTTGGAGACATCGACCTCAGAGGCCGCGGCTGCTGCAATGCTGGGGGCTTCCATCAACTACCCCCTGCGTGGTGCGGTGACTTGGAAATCAACAGTCGGTACAAATGTGGCCTCTGATGCCCTTTCCAATCTTGCCTCTGCCGGAGTTACAGGTGGCGCCATGATGATCCTGGGGGAGGACTATGGTGAGGGATCGTCGATCTTGCAGGAGCGCACCCATGCTTTTGCGACAAAATCGCAGATGTGGCTTCTGGACCCTCGCCCCGATCTGGAAACCATCGTTCACCTGGTGGAAAAAGGCTTCGAGTTATCCGAGGCGTCTAATACTCCGGTGATGTTGGAAATGCGAATTAGAGCCTGTCACGTGCACGGCGCTTTCGAAGCGACTGACAACAAGGCGGGCCAATACAACCGAAATCAAGTCATCCCCGAACCTGACCATGATTTCTCCCGCATCACTCTGCCACCCTCCACGTACGCTCAAGAAAAGCACAAGATCGAAGTGCGTATGCCTGAGGCAATCAAATTCATCCGAGAAAATGAACTAAACGATCATTTCGACGGCGACATCGATGACGTCGGCGTTATCTGCATGGGCGGCCTGTACAACGCCACCCTGCGGGCCCTGGTGCAGGCGGGCCTAGCTGATGCCCAGGGCAATAGCCGTATACCCATTTTGGCGTTGAATGTGACCTACCCTCTGGTACCAGATGAAATTTCAAAATTTTGCGCTGGCAAGTCTGCGGTTCTAATGGTTGAGGAAGGCCAACCGGATTATCTCGAAGAGGCAATCAACGTCATTTTGCGCAAAGCGGATCTGCAAACTAAGGTGATCGGCAAAGGGCCGCTGCCAATGGCCGGTGAATACACGGCCGAGGTAGTTCTGCGTGGGCTGGCCGGATTTTTGGAACAGACCCGACCAGCTGGCATTAATGTACAAACAGCAACGGCGCCGGTGCGAGATCTTGACCTTCACAAATCGAGGGCCATTGAGCTGTTAGGCGACATCGTGCCCACCCGACCGCCGACATTTTGTACGGGCTGTCCAGAACGCCCCCTTTTCAGCGCTATCAAGATATTGGAAAAAGATATCGGCCCTACTCATGTCTCATGTGATATCGGCTGCCACACTTTTTCGACGTTGCCGCCTTTTAATCTGGGCCATACGGTTCTTGGTTACGGCCTAGGCCTCGCCAGCGCTGCCGGCGTGGCACCAAATTTTGGTAAACGGGTTATCTCCGTCATGGGAGACGGCGGTTTCTGGCACAACGGCATCACGAATGGCGTTGGAAGTGCCCTGTTCAACAAGGCCGATGGTGTATTGATGGTAGTCAAGAACGGCTATTCCTCAGCTACGGGTTGGCAGTATCTACCCTCAACCCTGCGGACCCGTGCCGGCCGCCGCACTGGCGCATCGATAGAGGCAGTGATTAAGAGCATGGGTGCACGCTGGCTACGCAACGTACCTAATTACCAAGTCGGCAGTGTCATGAAATCCCTTCGCAAGGCGCTTTTGGGCAAAGAAAAAGGTCTTCGCGTCTTGGTGGCCGACAGCGAATGTCAACTAGCTCGGCAGCGGCGCATCGGACCAGAGGTCGCTGCTCGCCTGCGCAATGGCGAACGTGATGTACGTACACGGTTTGCAATTGATGATGAAACTTGCACCGGCGATCGCGCCTGTATTAGGCTATCAGGCTGTCCTTCCCTGACCATAAAAGCCAACCCCGACCCCTTGCGCGATGATCCGGTTACGACTGTCCTGGATAGTTGCGTCGGTTGTGGTCTGTGTGGCGAAGTGGCTCATGCTGCCGTACTCTGCCCCTCCTTCTTCAAGGTGGATATTGTGCGGAATCCCAACCTTTGGGACCGGTTCAAGGACGGCCTGCATCGCCGGTTGCTGGGCGATATGGCCAGGGTACAGATCTAAACCGAGCCATGTCGAACCAGGCAGAACCGATTGGCCTGTTAATCGCCGCCATGGGAGGCGAAGGCGGCGGCGTCCTGCGCCAATGGCTGGTTGATGCCGCTATGGCCAATGGCTTCGCCGTACAAAGCACATCTATCCCGGGCGTGGCCCAACGCACGGGTGCTACAACATATTACATTGAAATGCAGGCCGTGGGAGATGACCAAAATCGGCCGGTAATGTCGCTTTATCCGTTAGCCGGCAGCGTCGATATCATGGTGGCCTCGGAATTGATAGAAGCCGGGCGCGCCATGCAGAATGGTTTTGTCACACCAAATTGCACCACGCTGATTGCATCCACACATCGGGTCTATACGGTGACGGAACGGACTGCCATGGGCGACGGCCGGTTCGACGGTGCCCGCGTTGTCAAGGCTGCGGAAAGCTTGGCTAAACAAGCTGTCTTGTTTGACATGGACGCCATGGCCAAAACTCACAACAGCGTGATTAATGCCGTATTACTTGGGGCGATTGCGGGAAGTGGCCGCCTTCCCATTCCACCTGAGGGTTTTGAATCGGCGA
>CAXGCE010000275.1:0-3937 GCA_964007795.1 uncultured Alphaproteobacteria bacterium
GCCTGGGCTATGACGAGGCCTGGATCGGCGAGCATCATTCTGGCGGCTATGAGATCATCGCTGGGCCGGATCTGTTTATTGCCGCCGCCGCAGAACGGACCAAGCATATTCGCCTCGGTACCGGCGTTTCATCTCTGCCCTATCACCATCCCTTCACCAATGCCGGGCGCATGGTTCAGTTGGACCATATGACTAAGGGCCGAGCCATGTTTGGCGTTGGGCCGGGTGCCTTGGTGGGTGATGCCTTCCGCATGGGGATTGATCCCGGCGAGCAAAGGAGGATGATGAATGAGGCTTTGGATGCCATAATCCTCTTGCTGGATGGGGAGCGAGTGACCATGAAGACAGATTGGTTCGAGCTTCGTGACGCCCAGATGCAATTACCTTGCTTTTCTCGCCCGCGCATGGAAATGGCGGTGGCTTGCGCGCGTTCGCCGTCGGGTGCGCTTGCCGCTGGCAAACATGGTATAGGCATGCTCTCCATCGGCGGCACCAACGACGAGGCTCTTGTCGCCCACGCCAATAATTGGCGAATGTGCGAACAGGCTGCGGCCGAGGCAGGCCAGACCGTTTCCCGGGACAAATGGCGCCTGGTCACCCTGGCTCATGTGGCGCGGAGCCGGGAACAGGCGAAAAAAAACATAGAACACGGGCTAGACGCCTGGGCACAATACTTCCGAGACATCGCCACTTTTCCCATTGTGCCACCTGAGATCGATGACGCGTATTCTTTCCTGACCGAAAATGGCATGGCGGTAATCGGCGACCCTGATGATGCCATCCGCCATATCGAAAAGTTGCTTGAAGGTTCCGGGGGTTTTGGGGTGTTTCTGGAACTGGCCCACAACTGGGCTGATTTCGAAGCCACGTGTGAGCATTTCGAACTCATGGCCCGTTATGTCGTGCCTTATTTTAACAAAAAGAACGATTTGCGGCGGACGTCCTACGACTATAGCCACGCCAACCGCGAGGTCTTTGTCGGTGCCGCCCAAGCAGCGGTGGAAAAGGAGATTCAACGCCAGGCCGAAAAGGAAGCCATTCAGGCCGACCAGATTGCTCAGGCAGGAAATGATTGAGGGGGTCTTTCGTATCCAAGGTAGCTATTTCTGGGGCGTCATTCCTTACAACCTAAATGCGGATCCGATGCGATGACACAGACCGACAATATTTGGCCCAGTAAAAACCTGACTGAGGTCCCATACGCGGTTTATGATGATGAACAAATCTATGCCCGCGAGCGAGAGCGGATATTTCAAGGCCCAACCTGGAACATTCTGGGCCTGGAGTGCGAAGTGCCGGAGGCGGGCGATTACAAGACCACGTTTCTGGGCGATATCCCCATCGTGGTGGTGCGGGGCCAGGATGGTGCTCTACGCGGATTTGAGAACCGCTGCGCCCATCGTGGCGCACTATTGTGTCTCAAAAAATTTGGAAAAACTAAGGTTTTTACCTGCGTCTATCATGCCTGGTCCTATGATCATGATGGCAATCTGGTGGGCGTGGCTTTTCAAAACGGCATTCAAGGCCAGGGCGGTATGCCCGATGATTTTTGCCGCGAGGATCACGGCCTACACCGGGTCAAGATCGCTGTTCTGGCTGGCCTGATCTTCGGTAGCTTCGATCCCGACGTGCAGGGTCTTGAAGACTATTTGGGCCCTGACCATGTGCGGCATATTCATCGGGTGCTGCCCAAATCGCCCAAGGTCCTGGGCTATTACACCCAGACCTTGCAAAACAATTGGAAATTATATGCGGAAAATGTGCGCGATCCGTACCACGCCAGCATCTTGCATCTGTTTTTTACCACCTTCCGGGTTAACCGCCTCAGTCAAAAGGGCGGCATTTTGGTTTCGGAAGGCGGCGGCAATCATGTCAGCTATTCGAAACTTGACCCTAACGGCGATGACCGGGAGTACGATAAGGAAAAACTGCGCGCGGACAGTAAATTTGGTCTGAAGGCATCGGCTCTACTAGGCGGCATTGATGAATTCAACGACGGAATTACCATACAAATTCTCTCGGTCTTTCCCAATTTGGTGATCCAACAGGTGTTCAATTCCCTGGTAGTGCGTCAGATCGTCCCCCGAGGCGTGGATACGGCGGATATTCTCTGGACCACCTACGGTTTCGCGGACGATGATGATGCGATGTCCGAAATGCGCCAGCTGCACTCGAATTATGTCGGTCCGGCTGGATACATCTCCATGGAAGATGGCGCGGTTGGCAACTTCATCCAGCGCGCTTTACCCGGAACGGCGGGCGAGGCATCCGTCGTGAAGATGGGTGGGGTGGATGCTATCAGTATGGAGAGCCGGGCAACGGAAACCTCCATCCGGGGATTCTGGAAGGCGTATCGCCATCATATGGGGCTTTGATGCACAATTCGATTGGAAAGGTAACCGGTCTGTTGGCGGATTATGCCCATTGCATCGACAGCGATGAGTTGGAACGCTGGCCCGGATTTTTCACTGACCGAGCCCGCTATTTTGTGACTACATCTTTCAACCGAGAGAGGGGCCTGCCCATTGGCATCATCGACGCCACTAGTCGGGATATGATGGAGGACCGGGTGGCTGCCTTGCGCAAGGCGAATATCTACGAGCCGCAACGGTATCGCCATATCATCTCGGTCGTGCGCATCACTGGGCACGATGGCATGGTAATCAGTGCCGAAGCCGGCTTCATGGTTGTCCGGACCACGATTGATGGCACCCAGGACCTATTCGTCAGTGGACGCTACGAGGATGTGATCGATTTTTCTGGCGAGCACCCCCTATTTGCGGAAAAACAAGTGGTTCTGGACAGTGACAAGATTAACACCCTATTGGCCATTCCCCTTTAAATTGGGAAAGAAATGGTGCAACTGATTGACGAAGATATCCGTAGCCGCGAGGTTCTTGACTGGCGGGGGTTGCATATCTTCCATGGCCGCACCTCGTCCTGTTCCCAGAAACTGAGGATTTATCTTAATCTCAAAGGTATCGAGTGGCAGGGGCACGAAATGAACCTGGCCGAAAGCGAGACCTACTCAGAGTGGTTCCTTGGCCTGAACCCGCGGGGTTTGGTGCCCGTTCTGGTGCTGGATGGCGCAGTCCACATTGAAAGTAACGACATCCTCACATTTCTGGAACAGCGGTATCCTGACCCTTGTTTGTTTCCAAAGGACCAGATGGCAGAAACCCAAGACCTTTTGATCTATGAGGACGATTTGCATCTGGATCTGCGTGCACTAAGTTTTCGTTTTGTGTTTGGTCGCACCGGTATCAACAAAACCCGGGAAATGTTGGAACGGTATAAACAAGCTGGCAGGACCGTAGGCGGCGCAACAGATCACAAACGTCAGGGCCATGAAATTGTTTTTTATGACCGGTTGGCGCGGGAAGGAATCACCGACGCCGCTGTTCGGGCTTCGGCCCAGAAATTTCGCACCGCATTCAATGACCTTGACCGAAGACTAACAAGCAACAGCTACTATTTCGGCGATAACCTGAGCATCATTGATATCGCCTGGTTTGTTTATGCCAGCCGGTTGCATTTTGGCGGTTACCCTTTCGAACGCCTGCATCCCAATGTTCACGCCTGGCGCGAAGATTTGGTTGGGGATGACCGTTTTGCCCGCGAAGTCCGTTTGGAAGATGGTGTACAAAGCATGATCGCCCGCAATCACGCAGACTGGATACAGGCTAGCACCACGCTGGCTGACGTGGCCGGGTTGTAGATATTAATCAAAACTATGGAGGCGTTTCATGGCCCCGAAAATCGTTTTCGTCACGCAATTCCCTGCTGCCGCCGATTCCGCCCGGGATCTGGCCCCGGCCGGTTTTGAAATAGTGATCGCCGACGCGCATAGCCAAGCCTACAACACGGCCATGACGGATGCAGAATATCTAGTGGGGTTCGTCGATATGCTGGTGGGCAAGAAGTTGTACAAGGCGGG
>CAXGCE010000276.1:0-3907 GCA_964007795.1 uncultured Alphaproteobacteria bacterium
AGGGTGCTAGTTTCGCCAAACGGGTTCCTGAACTGCGCCAGGCCATTGCGCAGACGGTAGTGGCCAAATTGCTAGCTGAATTGTCGAAAGAAGCAAATATTAAGGTCTATAAGATGGATGGCAAACCGGTGGAAGCCATGAATTAGTCTAAAAAGGCGGAAAAGGGCCGACTTGCCAGCCATTTGGAGCCTGGGTACCATGCAGTGCTCTCACATTATGGGTTGAACATGCCTAAATTGACTGTTTCGCCGCTGGCCCCGGCCGGTTTCCCCGATCTGCCCATAATTCCCGGTTTGCGCTTAGCGGCCCATGCGGCGGGTGAAAGTTATCGCAGCCGGGCAGATCTGGCTCTGGCGGAGTTGGCGGCGGGCAGCACCATCGCCGGCGTCTTTACACGTTCTACCATGCCTGGCGCGCCAGTTGTCTGGTGCCGCAGACATATCGGCAAGGGCAAAGCCCGGGCCATTGTCGTCAACGCCGGTAACGCTAACGTTTTCACGGGCAGGCAGGGCATGGACGATGTGGCTACAACGGCAAAGGCCATTGCCGGTGTCGTGGGCTGCCGGCCGGGGGAAGTCATGGTTGCCTCTACCGGCGTAATCGGCGAGACCCTGTCGGTGGATCGCCTCGTGCGGGCTGTGCCGACTTTGCAAGGCAAGTTGAAGGATCGTAATTGGCAGGCTGCCGCTAAAGCCATTTGCACCACTGACACCTACCCAAAAGGCGCCTGGGCCCGGGCCGTGATTGACGGTGTGTCTGTAACGATTGCCGGCATTGCCAAAGGCAGCGGTATGATAGCGCCGGACATGGCGACTATGCTGAGTTTCTTGTTCACGGACGCAAAACTGCCCAGCAATGTACTGGATTATTTGCTAAAATGGGCCAATCGCCGATCTTTCAATTGCATAACCGTTGACGGTGACACCTCCACTTCCGACACGGTGCTACTGGCGGCAACGGGGCAGGGCGCTAGGCATGCCCGGGTAATTGACGCAACCGATCCACGGTTGGTTTCGTTCAAGGCGGCCCTGCTATCGGTGATGCAGGATCTGGCCCATCAAGTGGTCCGCGACGGCGAGGGCGCGAGCAAATTCATCACCGTCACCGTGTCCGGAGCGGTTTCTGCAAGAGCGGCACATCGGATCGCCATGACCATCGCTAATTCGCCCCTGGTCAAGACGGCGATCGCTGGCGAAGACCCAAATTGGGGTCGAATTATCATGGCCGTTGGCCGCGCAGGGGAGAGGGCGGATCGGGATAAACTGTCCATCGTCATCGGCGGCGTAGTAATCGCCGAAAATGGCCATCCGCATCCTGACTACCGCGAAGCGCAGATGGCTTCATACATGACGCGGCAAGAGATCGAAATCGCCGTGGACGTGGGTGTGGGCCGGGGTACGGCTACCGTTTGGACCTGTGATCTGACCCACAGGTACATCTCTATCAACGCCGACTACCGCTCCTGATGAATGAAATGCCTATGCTGTTGGTCGCCGCTGCCGCTCTGGTGGATATCGACGGCAGGGTCCTTGTGCAACAGCGGCCTGAGGGGAAGACCATGGCAGGTCTGTGGGAGTTTCCCGGCGGCAAGGTGGAGCCAGGAGAGAGACTGGAACAATCCCTGGTTCGAGAATTGAAGGAAGAATTGGACGTCGACGTGACAGAGGCCTGTCTCGCCCCCTTCACCTTCGCCTCCCATGTCTACGACGACTTCTGCCTACTGATGCCCCTGTTTGTTTGCCGGGTATGGCAAGGGCTTCCGCGTTCCCTGGAAGGTCAGGCCTTGAAATGGATCCGCCCCTTGCACATGGGAGATCTGCCGATGCCACCTGCTGACCGCCCACTGGTAGCCATGCTGCGCGATTTGCTGTAGGCACCGCGATGTCACCGTACCGAAATTCCAAGTTGCCTTTCCGCCCGCCTCTGCGCAGTGAAAATCTGGTGCTACGACCTTTGGAACGCACGGATGCTCCGGTTATCACCAAACTGGCGGGCGACTGGGAGGTCGCCCGCTGGACCCTAGATATCCCCCATCCTTTTGACGCCATCATGGCCCGGGATTTCATCGCCTGGGCCCAGGAAGAATTGCAAACTCAACGCCGGTTCTTTTTTGCTATGGTAGCGCGGGCGACCGGGGAACTCGTGGGTGTGATTTCATTGACCTGCAATAGCGCGGGTGAGGGCGAAATCGGCTATTGGGTTGGCCGACCTTATCAGGGCCGCGGATATGCCCGCGAGGCGGCTGCGACTATCATTGTCGTGGGTTTCGAGGCCTTGGCGCTGCGCCGGGTTGTGGCCGCTTGCCATCCGGATAATGAACCATCCTGGCGAGTCTTGGAACATTGCGGCATGCGTTTTGTGGATGCCATTCAGCGTTGGTCCGTCGCCAGACGGGCTACTTTTGATCTATCTCTCTATGCTGTCGACCGTCAGGAGATCGAGAAATGAGCGGGCTCGTGTTTAGATACGGCGGAGATTTTGCCGAGATGCAGATTACCCGGGCCCAGGGATGCCATATTTTCGACCAGAATGGCCGGCCGATTCTAGATTTCACCTCCGGACAGATGAGCGCCATTCTCGGCCACAGTCATGCGGAAATTGCTGAAGTTGTCCGGGATCAGTCCGCTAATCTGGATCATTTACACAGTAGTTTCCTATCTGACCCTGTCGTCGCCTTCGCCGAAACGCTGACGGCAATGTTGCCGGAAAGTCTGGACCGGGTATTGCCCTTGTCGACGGGGGGCGAAGCTAACGAGGCGGCCCTGCGCGTAGCTAAGACCTATACAGGGGGCTTCGAAGTAGTGGCATTCGATCGATCCTGGCATGGCGTAACCGGCGGCGCAGCGGCGGCCACCTTTTCGAGCGGCCGGCGCGGCTACGGGCCGCCCTTGCCCGGGATTTTGACCCTGCCTACGCCGCACGCCTATCGTTCTCCCTTCAACAAAGGTGGCACCTATGATTGGCAGTCCGAATTCGAATTCGGCTGGGCAATGGTTGACCGACAAAGCACTGGCCAATTGGCGGCTGTGTTGGTTGAACCGATTCTTAGTTCCGGCGGTATAATCGAACTTCCGCCGGGCTATTTAGCGGCCTTGAGGGACAAGGCTCACGAACGGGGAATGTTGTTAATCTTGGACGAGGCGCAAACCGGCATGGGGCGCACTGGCGATAATTTTGCCTTCGAACGAGACGACGTAGTGCCGGATATTTTGTGTCTTTCCAAGACCTTGGGAGCTGGGTTGCCTCTTTCCGCAACCATAACTTCCGCCGCGATCGAACAGGATTGTTACGACAAGGGCTTCTTGTTCTACACCACCCACGCTGCCGATCCCCTACCGGCTGCCGTAGGCGCCAAGGTGGTGGAGATCGTACTTCGGGATCAATTGGCGCAACGGGCAGCTAAAGTTGGCGCCTACCTACAGCAGCAGTTGTCGGCTCTACAACAGCGACACGCCGCCATCGGAGATCTGCGAGGCCGCGGCCTGTTACACGGCGTGGAATTGGTACTAGACCGGCAAACCAAAACCCCGGCTACGGATTTAGGCATGAAAGTCAGCCGCCGCTGTCTCGAACTGGGCGCCTGTCTGAACATTGGTCGTCGCAACACGGCGAGCGTATTTCGAATTGCGCCGCCTCTGACTGTGAGCCGGGAAGAGATAGATCAGGCAATAGCAATATTCGACCAAGCTCTCACGGAAGTTGTCGGAGCAAATTAACATACAGAGTGTAGTCTGGCTGTGGTTCTAACGTTTATAGAGCCCCATTAGCGCTGTTTTTTCGATGGTGTTGAAGTTTAGCATGAAGCCGACCACCGCTGCTGAGGTATCCGCTTCCACTGGCAGTGCGTCCAGGCCCACTGCGTGTAGGGTAAAGACATAGCGGTGAGGGTGGTCACCCTCGGGCGGGC
>CAXGCE010000277.1:0-3903 GCA_964007795.1 uncultured Alphaproteobacteria bacterium
GGGCGTATTGCCAAATCGACGAACCTGATCGGCGGTCAACAAGGTCATGTTAGCAATTTCTCGTGGCGTGGGGTTTTCCACCACCTGGGTGTCGCAGATAAAAACCAGCTGACCCTGGGGCAACAGCAAAACATTTAGACTAGACAATTTGTCCACGCCATCGCCGAGACCAACCACCTGGCTCACGTGGCGCAGATGGTTATGATAACGTCCCACCGTGCCGCAAATCATGGCATCCACTGCACCGGCGTCTAGCATCAGCGAGGCAATCACCGTGTTGTTGCGTCGCGTCATGACACGGGCCTCATCTGGCGAAACGCCGAGTGTTTGCATGCGTTCGTGATAGATCGGCCAATACTCGTCGAAATAGGGATTGTTGTCCGGATCGACCAGTTCCATATCCTCCCCTGGCGTCATCCGCAGTCCCAGTTCCTTGATCACGTCCCTGATGACATCGGGCCGACCTATCAGGGCAGGGCGACAAACCTTATCATCAACCAGGACCTGCGCGGCACGTAGAACACGATGATCCTCGCCTTCTGCATAAACCACGCGCTTAGGATCGGCGCGAGCCTTATCGAATAAAGGCTTCATGGCCATACCTGTTTTATAGACAAACCGTCCCAGGGTTTCTTGGTAGGCCTCGAAATCTGTTATGGGCCGCCGTGCAATGCCGCTGTCCATCGCCGCCTTGGCCACCGCCGGCGAAATTTCCAATATCAGGCGCGGATCAAATGGTTTCGGGATCAGATAATCCCGGCCAAATGCCAAAGATTCGCCAAGGTAAGCTTGCGCAACAACCTCGGACGATTCCGCCATTGCCAGATCTGCAATGGCGTACACTGTGGCTCGCTTCATCTCCTCATTTATCTCTGTGGCGCCGCAATCCAGGGCACCCCTAAACAGATATGGAAAACAGAGCACGTTATTCACCTGGTTTGGATAGTCCGAACGCCCCGTAAACATGACAACATCGTCCCTGGCGGCATGGGCTACTTCCGGTAGAACTTCCGGATTAGGGTTGGCCAATGCCAGAATCAAAGGCTTGTCCGCCATTGATTTAATCATCTCGTTGTCCAGTACATTGGGCCCGGACATGCCCAGAAAGACATCTGCCCCCTTGATGACATCGGACAGGGTTCTGTCCTCTGTATCCTGTTCGTAGACCTTCTTGGAGGCATCAATCTTGCCTTTTCGGCCCTTGTAAACCACACCCTTACGGTCGGTGATAACGATATTCTCAATCGGCATCCCTAGGCTGACGAGCAGATTGAGTGAAGCGATTGCCGCCGCGCCCGCACCAGATGTCACCACCTTGACTGACTCAAGCTCCTTACCAACAAACCGCAGGCCATTGACCAATGCAGAACAAACACAAATTGCGGTGCCATGCTGGTCATCATGAAACACCGGAATATTCATTAATTCCTTCAGACCGTTTTCAATTCGAAAACATTCCGGCGCCTTGATATCCTCCAGATTAATGCCGCCAAAAGTGGGTTCCAGCGACTTAACAATCTCGATGAATTTCTCCGGATCGGTCTCATCTATTTCAATATCAAACACATCAATGCCGGCGAATTTTTTGAATAGAACGCCCTTGCCCTCCATCACCGGCTTCGACGCTAGAGCGCCAATGGCGCCCAACCCCAATACAGCGGTACCATTTGTGATTACACCAACCAAATTACCACGCGAGGTGACATTTGCCGCCTCAGTTGGATCTTCGACAATGAGTTCGCAGGGAGCCGCAACACCTGGCGAATAGGCCAGAGCAAGATCGCGTTGGTTGGCCAGGGGCTTGGTCGGTGTTACCTCGATCTTTCCCGGCACGGGCCAACGGTGAAAATGATTAGCGTCCTGCTTCAGGCTTTTTGCATTTTGGTTTTGATGTTGGTCTTGTGTCATGTGGTCTCCCCCGCGGACGACCAACCGTCTGGCCTCCAATCACTCGCCCCATTAGCTGCATCATTGGGCATACAATAAGTGCAGACTACAACCCTTGCCTAAGCGATGAGCTGGATGGCTCCATCATCACGACGAAGCCGGGGCGATTTATGCCGACCAGTTAACAGATCCTCCGCGGTCCAGCCCAAATTACCATGGTAACCGATGCCATAACGTACGACGGCTTCGTCGGAGAATTCCCGAAATTCCGGCACGTTGAGCCAAATTCGGATCAGCAACCGTTTTCGCTCTTCTAACGGTTCCAACACATGCGCCTCTCGGCCATGTAAAACTGTGTAGTTATTGCAAAATTGTATATCGCCCTTGCCGAAAGAAAATGAGAGACTGGTCTCTGCGGCGATGTCATCGATTAGCTTGAATGCTTCTTCATCTAATGGCGAAAGGGGAGCCTTTTCCGCCACATGTGTTGCCGACATCCAGGACCGGTTATAACGGCAAGACAGAGCACTATTGGCAAGACTGAACAGCGGGACGCGATAACCAGATGTCGGCGTCTCGCCCACTCCGTGTTCGTCCATGCGATCCCATTCATACCCTGCGAACAGTCGAGGCAATAGATCAGGCCGCCGATTTAAAATTTCGTTGTAGAGGGTCGTAGAACTGGAAAGATGACTATGCGGGTTATCCGCCGCCTGGCGCACACACAGTAAAGTGACGATATCCATCAAATCTACATGCAGGGGCGTGATGCGTGGGAACCCAACGCCGCGTTTACCTTGATTAGGTTTCAAGGCTCCGTCAGTCACGTAGTGGATCAGGCCACCGTCACTATTTTGGGTCATGCCCATGCCGATGTGGCGGCAAAGCCCATAGTACATCACCGACAGTTCCTCGACATCATAGCCGTCAACCGGAAAACCCCGCAGCAAGGCAAAACCACGCCCGTTGCGCAGATCACCACCAAGGGAAGTCAACACCGGCGACAATGTGGGCAAGGGAAAATCCCTGGGCCCCAACGCGGCAAGTTCCAGGCCACTGCGTTTTACTCCGTGCAGCGCCTGCTCCAGATCCGCGATATGGCCGGGCTCAAGGTGGTATTCCCAGGACTTGTCGGTTTCAAAATCTGCGCCATACCAGGAGCTAGAATTTTCAATAGGTTCAAAAGTCTGATGGTTCATTTTTTCGCCTAGACCGGACGTTCACCACGCAACAAGATACGTTGATGTAGGCGCTTCTGGCCAACAGGAAAATCCATGTTTACCGAATGTACCAGGCAACGATTATCCCAGATCACCAAATCACCCACCCGCCATTCATGATCGTAGCGGTATTTGTCCTGGGTCATACGTTCGTAAATCCATTCAAGGATCGTTTCGCTCTCGTCATGACTGACGTCCATGACCCTATCTGTTCGGTTAGGATTGAGGTAGATCGCCTTTTCGCCAGTATCCTCATGTGTGCGAACAATTGGGTGGACGACTTCCGGCGTCTCTACCTCTTCTTCAGGACTACGAGCCTTGGGGCGCACCGGAGCGCGTAGTGTGTCATAACGATGGGCCGCCTTTAGGGTGCTCAACCGTTGTTTTTCGTTGTCGTCCAGACCCTCATAAGCTGTCTGGGTATTACAAAATCTCGTCTGCCCGCCACTCTCGGGAATTTCAATTGATTGCAATAGCGTTGCCTTTGCTGGCACTTCGAAATAGCTGTCATCTGTATGCCAACCCGACAACCGCACGCGCAAAAGATCGTCCGGCTTGTCCTCGAGCCTGTCATAGGTGGAGTCCAGGAGGGAAACCTCCGGCACCTGATCATGGCGCTGTTCCCGTAAAAGTTGCCGCTGTGGCTCTCCAAACCGGCGGGCGACAGCAACAAAATCCGCTGCTGCCAAAGGCTCGCCTCGGAAACACAACAAATGGTACTGCAAATACGCCTCGAGAACGGCACGCTCCTCCCCAGGGTCGATGGGTTGCGAGAGATCTAAGCCAGTAACCTCGG
>CAXGCE010000278.1:0-3898 GCA_964007795.1 uncultured Alphaproteobacteria bacterium
CGGGCTGATATCCGACGCCGAAGCCATGGGGGTGCTGGATAACGACCGCACGGCCATGTTTTTGGAAGCCATCAACCACATTCTCGCCATCTGGGAGGGTGAGCCGCCCTATAACCTGGAAGGCGAGTTCTGGAATATCTCGACCGGGCGCACGGTAATTCCCGAACTAGCACAGGGCACCATGGCGAAGCCCTACCAACGACCTCATCCCCCCATCGTGGTCACCGCCGTGGCGCCCTTTTCCCAGGGCGTGGCGGCGGCGGCGGAACGGGGCTGGGATCCGATTTCTGCCAATTTTTTGCAGCCCCAGTGGGTCAAAACACACTGGCCAAAATATGTTGAGGGTTGTAACCAAGGCGGTCGCGTTGCAGACCCCGCAAACTGGCGCGTCGCGAAGAGCATTTTCGTAGCCGACGATACCGCAACGGCCGAGCGGTACGCCACGGAGCCTCAAGGACCTTATCATTTTTATTATCGTTCCTTGTTCACTAAACTGCTCCGTGTCGGCCGCGCCAATCTTTTCAAGACCGACCCAGATATGCCTGACGATGCGCTTAATCTAGAGACCATCGTCGATCAACTGGTGATCCGTGGCACCCCCGTTCAAGTGGTCGACCAAATCCTCGCCTACCGCGAGACCATTGGTGATTTTGGCACGTTGCTTTATGCAGGGCACGATTGGACCGACAAAGACCTCGCACGCCGTTCCATGGAGCTGATGGCGGAGGAAGTCATGCCCCGCGTTAACGCCGCCATCGCCGTGTGATTGCTTATTGGCTGTTAATTCTACCCAGAGCTGTCAGGATCCGCTCCGGCGTGGCCGGATGCACGTTCAGACGGACATTTAGCGGCATCAACGCATCGTTGATGGCGTTGAGAACAGCAGCAGGGGCGCCCGCGGTTCCGGCTTCGCCCGCGCCCTTGGCACCAAGTTCGGAATCCTGAGTCGGCGTTGCCACATGGTCGACTTCGATGTCGGGCATCTCCGCCGCCATTGGGGTCAGATAGTCCATCATGGAACCATTCAGAAGTTGTCCCTGGTCGTCATACAAACAATGTTCGAACAGCGCGCCGCCAATGCCTTGTACGACGCCGCCGCGGATCTGTTCGTCCACCAATTGCGGATTAATCACGGTGCCGCAATCCTCGACGGCCCAGTGTTTGAGTAGCCTCACGAAGCCGGTCTCGACATCAACTTCCAGCCAAGAGGCTTGAACGCCGTTGGTAAAAGCAAATGGGTATAGCTTCGGGACGTAGTGCCGTGTGGCGATGAGTTCGCTTTGAAAGTCCTTGGGCAAGGTGTCCGCACGATAGTAAGCAATTCGACCAACCTCATCTAGCCCCATGCGGTCGTTACCATCGACCTCATCAACGACCCGGCCTTCACGGATATCCAACGTGACCGGCTCGGCTTGCAGGATGATGCCCGCTACCTTAAGAATATTTTCCCGCAACGCCTTGCCTGACTGCACTGCCGCCTCGCCGCCGATGCCAGCAGCTCGTGATGCCCAAGTGCCGCCGCCATAGGGGACTACATCGGTGTCGCCGGTAATAACCCGCACCTTGTCGATTGGCACACCCACGGAAGTGGCCGTAACTTGGGCCATGACTGCCTCGGCCCCTTGGCCCTGTTCCGTGACACTCGTGGTGCAAATGACATTGCCCTTAGCATCGAGCCGCAACGTGCAACCGTCTTGGGCGGAAATTCGGGCGCCGCCGACGCCGTAGAACATAGCGCTCGGATTTGTCAGTTCAATGAACGTGGCGATGCCAATCCCGCGATAAATACCTTTCCCTCGGAGACGTGTTTGCTCTGCCCGCAAGCCTTCGTAGTCCATCAATTCCACCAGACGGCCGAGAGCGCGATGATGAGACAGGCCTTCGAAACTAAGTCCGGTAGCGGCCGTGCAGGGGTAAGCATCGTCGGGTATAAGATTGCGCCTGCGCACCTCGATCGGATCCATGTCTATGGCAGCTGCAGCGGCATCGACGAGGCCTTCTGTCACAGCTGTTGCGATGGGATGACCTACGGCCCGGTACTGGCACATGGGCACCTTGTTTTGAAAAACCACGGCGGTGCTGGCGCGGTAATTACCGCAGGTGTACTGGGCGCCCGTCAAGTTGACAATCTGGTTTGCCTCGATGCCGCTTGTTCGGGGATATACCGAATAGGGACCGATACCGGTAAGGTCGTCGATCTCAATACCCAAAATCTGACCGCTTTCGGAGATTGCCATGCGCCCCTTGATGCGATGGTCCCTGGCATGGATATCTGTGAGAAAGGATTCCAAACGGTCGGCAATGAACTTTACTGGTCGGCGCAGCATGACGCTCAAGGCGGCCGTGGCCATTTCATCAGCGTAGGTATGGACCTTAATACCGTACGAACCACCTACGTCGCCGCAGATAACGCGTACGTCGTGTTCTTCCAGTCCCAGATGCGTGGCGAAGATGTTCTGCATCATGTGCGGTGCCTGGCAGGAATGGTGCACCGTTAATCGGCCCTCGGCGGGCTCGTAGCTGGACAGGATGGCGCGCGGCTCCAACGTAACGCCGGTGTGACGGCCAAAGGAGAATTCCTGGTCAACAACTGTGCCGGCAGCAAAGGCCGCATCCACATCGCCTGCCTCAAAGGTTCGTTCCCAGGCAAGATTGTCACCAAGGTCCGAGTGAATGACAGGAGTCTTTTCATCCAGGGCCTTTTCCATATTGGCCGCGACGGGCAGTTCAGTCCATTGCACCTGGACGGCGTCCACACCGTCTTCGGCCTGGGCACGGGTTTCGGCCACTACGGCGGCTACTGCCTCCCCCTGCCAACAGGCCTTGCGGATCGCAATGGCGTGCTGGGGCTGGGATTTCAGGCCCGCCAAATGGCTGAGCACGCCGACCCAGGGCGTGCAATATTCTGCCAGTTCCGTACCAGTGACCACGGCGATGACGCCCGGTTTATTCAGGGCAGCATCAGTATCGATGCCATCAATGCGCGCGTGGGCATAGGGCGATCTGACAAATGCCACATGTACCATGCGCGGCAGGCGGATATCATCCACGTAACTACCGCGTCCTTGCAGTAAGCGTCGTATATTGGGCCGGGGCACGCTGCGGCCAATATAGCTGTTCGGCCGGTCAAGGATGGCATGCAGAGGGTTGTCGCTCATGATGCAGCCCCGTTACGGGCGGTGGCCACACTTTCAATGGCATCTACGATGGCTTGATAGCCCGTACAGCGGCAGTAGTTACCGGAGAGGTAAGAACGGATCTCTTCTCGGCTAGGGTCCGGGTTGTCGGTCAACAGAGCCTGCGCCGTGAGGAGCATGCCAGGTGTGCAATAGCCGCATTGCAGTGCATTCAGGGCATGAAAGGTGGACTGCAAGTCGGCCAATTCATCGCCATCGGATAGGCCTTCAATGGTTTCTACCGTGGCGCCGTTGGCCTGCCCCACCAAAACGAGACAGCCGCGAACAATGTCGCCATTCAGGCGAATGGTGCAGGCGCCGCAGGATCCGTGCTCACAACCGATATGGCTGCCGGTCAGCTCCAGGTTATAGCGCAGAAAGTCAACCAGGGTTTGCCGTGCCGGTACGCGGGTTGCAACATCCAGGCCGTTGACGGAAATCTGGATATCGATCATCGGTTCCATGTTGTGTTCCTCACGCTGCCATACGATAGAGAACCCGTTTCGCCAAGACGCTGCAATGGTGCAACTTGGTTTGTTCACTGCAGCCCGGTTGGCCAACGGGGAGGATATCGTTGCCAATGAGGGCGACTGCCTCCTCGATGTTTGCTTCCGATAGCTCTTTGCCCTCTAGATTTCGCGCGGCTGCGATTGCCAGCGCAGGTTTTTCGCCGGCGGCAAAGTACGCCAAGCGCAAATCGTAAACGCACCCATTATCAATTC
>CAXGCE010000279.1:0-3894 GCA_964007795.1 uncultured Alphaproteobacteria bacterium
CTCAATTCTTTCCAAAAAACTGGCCGCCGGTCTGGATGGCCTAGTCATGGACGTGAAGACCGGCAGCGGCGCCTTTGCGGCAGATATTGGCATGGCCCGAGAACTGGCAGAGAGTATCGTCGCCGTGGCCAATGGCGCTAACTTGCCCACCTGCGCCTTGATCACAGATATGAACCAAGTTTTGGGGCGGGCGGTTGGAAATTCTCTTGAAGTGGCAGAAGCTCTCACATTTCTGCGTAACGAAAATCCGGAGGCCCGGTTGCGCGAAGTGGTCCTGACCCTTGCACAGGAAATGCTGGATCTAACCGGACTGTCCGGTAATCCCGAAGCCGCACTGAACTCGGGGCGGGCTATGGAAATTTTTGCCCGTATGGTCAGCCAATTGGGCGGCCCAACCGACCTAGCGGAAAACGCCGTTCTGTATCTACCTCGGGCGCCCGTCTCCAAGCCGTGCGCCGCCATCGACGCCGGCACGGTGTCTGCCATGGATACACGGGCCATCGGCATCGCCGTACTAGTCATGGGCGGTGGCCGGCGAAATGCCGCCAGCCAAATCAATCCATCCGTAGGCCTGACTGAGATGTGTGCCGTGGGGGAACGGGTCGAAGTGGGTCAGCCCCTGGTCATGGTACACGCCGCCAACGAAGCCGATGCGGACGCCGCTATCGAACGGATCCGCGCCGCTATCACCATCGGCGACAAGGAACCAGAGCACGGGATCATTCTTGAACGGATTGCCTAGTCATGAGCCACGCCTTCAGCATGGTAATCAGCAACCTCGTCGATTTCAGCATGCTACACGGCCATCATCGGGATGTGGCAGGGTATACGGTAGACCCGGCGGCCTTCTTATTTGTCGATCTTAAATCGAAAATCGCAGTGGGTGGCGCCGCTCATGATGGTTTGTGTGCGGGTCAGAGTGACTTCAGGGTTATAGCCTTCGCATAACGAGCCGTCGCGGCCGCAGGATAGGATAGCGCCGATGTGGGATAGACCCATTTCGGCGTATGTTTCAGCATATTTGCAACGGGTAACGTTGAATTCCAGGCGGTTTTCGCTGGTATGCACGGGCTCCTTGGTTAAGGCGTCCCCCTTGGACCAGCGCCCCATCAAGGAGTCAAATGTCTCCAGATTATTCGGCAAATCCGTGCTGGCGGCAAGTTCCGTCCCTTGGCGGACCGCATCCTTGTTGATAGCGGTAGTCAGGATTTGACGGGCCTTTTCCTCACCCAATTCAATGACCATTTCTTCGTATATCGGCTTAATGATATTGGCCTCGATACGGCGGATTTCCAGGATCGGCAATTCGTCGGCCATAACTTGATTTTCCTTCAACTATTCAATAGCGCCACCAATAGCTTAGCAGATCGACCAAGGCGACATAATTAATCATTTCGCAGACTATCATTTGGCACACTATTCAACATTGGTACGCTATGCGATGCCGCGTGCAGGACAAAAGCCAACCGCTGGCGACGGCCTTTCATGAGGGCATCGTAAACAATAGGCAGCGGAATTAACGAAGTAGATGAGCGGCGCTAACAAGCATTAGTTATAAGTTCGATCCTTATTGGATGGCCTGGATCACAAAATTTCTGAGATCCATTCTGCAGCACCTAAGCCGTTGCTGGCAGCGGCCTAGGCCCAGAAACACCACCCTGGCGCAACACCAAAAACCCCACTAGGGCGAGATTAAACAGGTTGAAACCAATTGCTGTCAGAAATGCCAACGAATAGGTTGCGGTGAGGTCAAAAATCAGGCCGCCGATGTACGCGCCCACGGCCATGCCCAAAGTTCCAAAAAATAGTATCACACCAATACGCCAACCCGCTTGGCTGACATGAAAATGTTCGCGAACGATGATTGCATACATGGGCACTATCCCACCATAACCCAACCCGTAATAAACAGACACCGCATACAACCCTTCCAGACTGTCCACGTACATATACAGAGCCAAGCCAAGAAGCTGCAGAGCACAGCCAAGCAGAAGTGTTTTCAATCCCCCGATGCGGTCCGCCAGCCAGCCATAAGCCAAGCGTGAAACAAAGGCGCTGAACAGTAGGATCGACAGCATCTCAGTTCCGCGAGCAGCGGTATAGCCTAGGTCGGAGCAATAGGCCACGATATGCACCATGGGCATGGACATAGCTACACAGCAACCTACGATAGCCAGACACAATAGAGAAAAAGCTGCGTTGGCCCGCAGGCCCAGGGCCGCTTCCCAGGCCCCATCCGCCTGTACTGCCCGTGTATCCTTTGTCGCTGCCCCACTGCCTTGCCGCCTACGTGGGCTTGGCCGGCGCATCACGAAAGCCAAGGGAATAAGGGTAGCAAAACAAAATAGGCCGTAGCCAAACATGGTGTCGCGCCAACCGTGGCTCTCGATGAAATAGCCGAAAATTGGTGGCCAGACAGCTCCTGCCAGGCTTTGCCCACCAGTGACCACCGCCACGGCGATGCCCATGCGCCGGTCGAACCAATAGGTCACGTTAGTCAGCAAAGGCGAAAATATCGGACCATTTCCCAGAATGCCCAGCAACAAAAGATGTGCGCCCAAAAAAACGATCATTGATTGCGATTGCGAAATAGCCAACATGGACAGACCAACGAACAAAGCGCCACAAAAGGCTGGGCCTGCCATGCCACGACGGTCCAACCAGAAACCCATGAGGATGCCGCCCACGCCTGCCCCGAACAGGGCAGCAGAATACCCCGCCGACGGAATTTGCCGCGGCCAACCGAATTCTGCAGCGATTGGCTTTAACCCCACGACCACCAGGTAGGTGGAGCCGAATGCCACCGTTATCATCAGAGTTGAGACTACAGCAACCAACCAGCCATAGGCCGTCTCAACGGAAGCTTCTTCTGGCACACTCATCGGTAAACCACTGCAGAGTTGGAGAAAAAAATAGGGCGCGGATCCAAATCCTGCGCCACGTACAATGGTACCCCTGTTCACCGCTTAGGGGAATAGACCAAAGCGCGTTGCCTCTTATCCTACTTTGACCTATGGCTAGGTGATGGACGATCCCCAATGCCAAATTTGCGCCGGCTGCAACTGTCCACCCTTGATCGAACATGAGGGCTGGACCTATTACCAATGCATCAATTGCAAATTGGTCTTTCTTGCCCCCATGCTGACTAAAACCCAGCTTGCCGACTTGTATGCCAACCCCGATAGCGGCGGCACCAGAGCCTACTTCAGAAAGGAAACCTCAAAACTGCGTCGCGCCAGGGGACGGGTGCGTTATCTGGCTCGTGCCATCGAGGGCCAGCCAGCGGGTCGAACATTTTTGGATGTCGGTTGCTCAGGCGGCTTTATGACCCAGGCCGCGCTGGAGATGGGCTTCGTCCCCACCGGTATTGATCCCGACGTTGAAGCTGTAGCCCATGCCCGGAATTATTACCCAGGACCTACCTATGCCGTGGGCGACTTGACCGGATTTGCCGCCCAATGCGAGCAAGAATTTGACGCTGTCTATTGCTCAGAAGTTTTGGAGCACGTGCCCGATGCCAATGAATTCATGGCCGCTTTGGCAAAGCTAATGGCACCCAGTGCGGTGCTATATCTGACAACACCGGACATCAGCCACTGGCGCCGGCCCAAGGATCTGACCCAATGGGATGTCTTCACGCCGCCACACCATTGCCTGTTCTTTTCCCCTAGCAATTTGCGGAAATTGTTCGCCTGCCATGGCTTGACCATCCGCCGCCGGCAATGGGCCTTTAAGCCAGGCTTAAAAGTATTGGCGGAAAAATTTGATGGGTCGAAGTAAGCGTGGATAAAATTATGGCGTATATCCCATGCTGTATGCGTTATTCGATGCCAGCTGCCGACTGGATTAAGGCGCCATGCGCGCCCGAGTACAGGGCACCCTGGCCAAACGTAT